>NZ_JAYMZR010000173.1:0-7065 GCF_035828615.1 Streptomyces sp. H27-D2
GCCTCTTGCGCTCGGAGTGGTTCGTCACCACCGGGCTATCAAGAGGACCTGTCTCTATGGGCAGTTATGGGCGAAGACGTCCGCTCGGCACTCACTTGTGGATCGGTTTGTTCACAGGCACTCAGCCGCGCGAGTTCCAGGCGCAGGGCGGGGAGGTTGGGATCGGGCGGGAAGATCGTCACTTACCCATCGGACGGTGCAGACCCCTGCCCTGTCAGTGCAGAGGTCTGCCCTATTTCCGCAGGTGACCGCGCTGCGCGCAGGGCAGAGGTCTGCACTACGGTGTGCGCGCACCACACCCCGCCCCCCACCCGTCCGGTCACCAGCAGACCAGCCCCGCACCGCAGACAGGAGGAACGCGCGCCCCAATGAGGCTGTGCACACCGCACCGAGTGGTGCCCCGCACCTGGACCGTCGAACTACGCCCCCGCCCGGACGGCCCCGCGCTCTACTGCCCCCGCTGCACCCCCGCAGGCCATCCGCTGGGAACGGCAGCCGCGCGGCCCGCGGCCCTGGCTCACCTGGCCCGCCACGCCCGCAGTGACGCTCTTCCCGCCCACCTGCGCACCTGCCAGTGCCACGACCACGGCTGCCGCTGGCACCCCCGCCACCGCGGCTGCGCCGGCCCCGTCCTGCTCGTCCTCACCCGCGACCACGGCGGCCGCACCTGGCGTCTGACCGACGTCTGCGCCGCCTGCGCAACCGCCACCCCGCACACGGCTGTGGTCCCCGACCACGCCCTCACGGCGCCCTCGCGGCAGCCCCGCACCGCGTCAGATCCGGTCCGGGCACGGCCTCGTGGCCCGTCGGGACGGATCCGGGTACAGGACATGCTCAGCTACCTCGCCTCGGCGCTGCCCACATCAGCCAGCGCCGAGGCAAGACTGCTGGCCCTGCAATGCGTGCTGCGTGCCGACGCCCACGGGCAGGTACGGCTCCCCACCGGGCTGCTGCGCGGGATGCGCCTGGGCCCCACCCTCACGGCGTGGCACGAGCTGGAAGAGCACCGCTGGCTGCAGCCAGCACACCGGGACCCTTCCGGCATCGCGGGCTCACTGGCCGTGGCGCACCTCCTCGACCCCCTGCCCCCGGCACCCGGCCGACCCGGCCGTACGCGCGCCGCCGACTGGGCGTTGAGAGTCACCTCACGAACACCCCTGAAAACGCTGCCACCCGGCGCCCGGCTGGCAGCACTCGCCCTCACTGCCCACCACTCCCCCAGCTCCGCACCGGCCTGCGCGGAAGCTGAGCGCATCAGCCGGGCCTGTGGAAGCGACCCCGCCGGCCTCGGCCGACTCCTCGATCAACTCCTCGCCGCACGCGCCCTCACCACCTGGGTCTACGACCGGGTCACCGAAGAACTGCATTGGACCTCCCCACCGAACCGTGTTGCGCCCTGACCGTCGTCCCTTCCCGGTGCCCGCCCGGCTGTGTCACTTTCTCCGGGTTCTGGCTCAGCTCAAGTGGTGTTGTCACGCTGAGCCATCCGTCGTTCCCTTCGATAATTCAAGAGCGGCGGAGTGCTGGCGGCTCGTATGATCAAGAGCGGGATGGGGCTCGTAGCGCAGCGGTTGTCGCGCCTTCACCGCATGTGGGAGGACGCCGGTTCGAATCCGGTCGGCCCCATCCCACCCCACGAGTCAACTGGCGACGACTCTGATCTCGGGGCGGGTACCGGGTCTGCGGAGGCGGTCGCGTGGGAGGGGGCGGTGAGGCGGTCGGGGGCCAGGATGGGGGCGATGGCCACGACGTCGGCCAGGCTCAGCCCGGCGGCGGGGGCGATGCGCTCCGCGGATGCTACTGCGGACGGTTCTGGTGGCGGCAGCCGACGCAGACGGTCCGCCTGTCCTTGAGTCGGTCTTTGATGCCCCCATCGTCGCGCGCCTGCTGGAAAGTGGGGTGACGCCGGTGCACAGCCAGACGATGGGCAGCGTGGCCGTGCGCACCGAGAAGCGGCTCGTGTGGGACTCCCTGGTGGGCGTCTACGGCGGGGAAGCACATCTGGCCGAAGCCGTCGCGTTGTTACACCAATCCCTGCAGGAGGGGACTGTCGAGCTGAATGAGGACCTGGCGGCCGCTCTGGCTCTGTACGAGAAGTACGCGACAGGCTGGCGCCCGGAGTGACGGCGCACCATGTGTAGGCGGCTTGCGGGCCACGTCTTCCTATCACCGACGCCTGCCCGCCCTGGTCCGTTGAGGTCTTGCACCGGCTCCACAAGGCACCGCCAGTACGGCGGCCCGCGGCCAGAAGGGAGCACCGCGTTGGTGTCGCGGTCGTGCGTGGTCTCGCAGTCGGGATGTCCGGAGGCGGACGGTGAGTGGCACCCCCTTGCAGGATGCCGCAGGCGGATAGGCGAGCCCGGTGGGGCGCCACGGCACAGCACTAGGCTCTAGGAGTGACGACACCAGCACCTCAACCCTCCGATGTCGGTAGACATCTGCTCTACCTCGTGGTGTTCGACCCGGAGGACGGCACTGCTCCCACTGAGATCTCTCCGGTCATCGACACACCACTTGAGGGCTCCGATCAATTCGCCATCCCTCACGGACTGGCACGCGACGTGGCCCGGGCGCTGCCCGGGCTGTGGTGCTGCCTGCACCTGCCGCAATCACCAGGAGACCTGGTCGACCTTGAGGCATGGAGGCTGAAGGGCCTGCAGCAGCTGGCGATGGGACATCACGTGATGCCCATTCCCGTCACCGCGCTCAACAGCCTGGCTCTGGCACCGTGGTGGCGGCCGATGCTGGCGTTGTGCCCGGACGAGCTTGTCGAGCGGACCGCACAGGGAGCGGTCGCGCTGGGGGTCGAACTCCCCGTCGCCTCCTTCTCGTCTCTGGGCGACGGGAGTCTTGAAGAACACTGGCGGGCCATCCAGGAGCGCGTGTGCCCCGACGTCCCTCCGCTGACGGGAAAGGTCACTCTCAGCCGCCGTCTGGACCTGGCCGCATTGGACCTGCCCTGGCGTCTCATGGCTCGCCGGATGGGCTGGGACATCGATGCGCCCGCCGAGGAGGAACCCCGTACGCTGCTTCATCGCACCCTGCAGGGGCACACGCTCGTAGCGGCCACCGCCCGACTGGAGCGTCAAGGCCTGACTCCCGAAGAAGCCGAACCAGTCTTTGAACAGACGGTCGTTGAGGAGCCGTTGTCGTACCGAGCATCGGGGCTGCGGATCGAACAGGGTTGCTGATCGGATGATCTTGAAGTGGTCGCCGCATCAGGGGAAGGCCTCCTGAGCAACTCGGGGTTACGACACCATCCGAGCGCCGGGAGGCCCTGTTGTAATGCCAGGTGAGCTGAGAACGTGGGCCGGTCCCGATAACTCTGCATTTGGACCGAGGCCAACCGCATCTCGTCGCCGCGCCACCGGTCGAGACTGGTTGTGCACCTGGCGGGTCCCGTGGTCGGACACCTGCCTGACTCCCCGGGGCGATCCCGGTGGCCGAGGTCGCCGGGAGGAACCGGCGAGGGCCGATGAGTTTCTCCGTGATCCGCAGTCATAGATCATGATTGGTGCACCGCAGCCACGAGCGTGGTCAGAGCGTGCACCGGCCGAACCTGCTGAGAACCAGACACGAGATACTGAGGAACCTTAGATGCGTACCCTGATCAGTACCGCTTTCATCTCCCTCGACGGCGTCGTGGAGGGCCCGGGCGGTGAGCCCGGTTACCGAAACTCTGGATGGACCTTCAAGGACGTCGAGTTCCTTCCCGAGGCATTCGACATCAAGGGCCGGGAGCAGAAGGAAGCCACCGCGATATTGATGGGCCGGACCAGCTACGAGGCGTTCAGCCCGGTGTGGCCCGACATGGAGGACTTCGCCGACTACAAAGTGATGCCGAAGTACGTCGTCTCCACCACCCTCACCAAGGATGACCTGGTGTCGAACTGGGGTGAGACCGCGATCCTGCGCTCGCTCGACGAGGTCGCCGCATTGAAGGAGACCGATGGCGGCCCGATCATCGTCCACGGCAGCGCCTCCCTGAACCAGGCTCTTTCGGACGCCGGCCTGATCGACCGTTACCACCTGCTCGTCTTTCCGCTCCTGCTCGGCGCGGGCAAGCGGCTGTTCAGCGCCACGGACAAGGACACCCAGAAGCTGAAGCTGGTCGAGCACGAGGTCTATGCCAACGGTCTGCAGAAGAACGTCTTCGATGTCGTCCGCTGACAGCACAGCGTGCCCGTGCCCGACTCCGGCCGCGGTCGGGCACAGGGAGGCCGGTTCTGATCGAACAGGGTGCCTGACCGGGTGATCTTGGCTGGGAGGACGCATGAAGGCAGGGTCTCCGGTGCAGCACGAGGGTTGTTGAAGCCAGCTCGTGAGACCGGAGGCCTGCTGATGCTGTTCTACGTGGTTTCGCCCTCGGGGTTCAACTCGATCCGCCCGGTGTGTGATTGTCTCGCTCACCGGTTCGGGAACGCGGCCGACCGTCCGGGGCGGGTGCGGCGGTATCCCTCGGACATGACGGACGCGCAGTGGGCGGTGGTGCGTGACGCGCTGCCGGTGCCGGCGTGGATGGAGGGCCGGGGCGGACAGCCGGAGGGTTACTGTCACCGGCAGATGCTGGATGCGGTCTTCTACGTCACCGACAACGGCATCAAGTGGCGCTCGATGCCCGTCGACTTCCCTGCCTGGGACCGGGTGTACGCGTTCTTCCGCAGGTGGCGGCAGTCGGGTCTGGCCGGGGAACTCCATGACCGGTTGCGCGGCACGGTCCGCGAGGCCGAGGGGCGTGAGCGTGAGCCGACTGCGGCCATCATCGACTCGCAGTCGGTCAAGGCGGCCGCCTCGGTGCCCGCGGTCTCACGCGGCTATGACGGCGGAAAGAAGATCAACGGCAGGCGCCGGCACATCATCACCGACAGCCTCGGCATGGTGCTGATGGTGCTGGTGACCGCCGCGAATATCACCGACCGCCAGGCCGCCCGGGGCATGCTGCCCCGGCTGCGGACACGGTTCCGTAAGGTCACCTTGATGTGGGCCGATGGCGGCTACACCGGCCGCCTCGTCCCCTGGGCGCAGGAGAAACTCCAGCTCACCCTGCAGATCGTCAAGCGAAGCGACGACATGACCGGCTTCGTGGTGTTGCCGAGACGGTGGGTGGTGGAGCGCACGTTGGGATGGCTGATGCGCTCGCGCCGCCTGGTGCGGGACTTCGAGACGCTGCCCACCAGCAGCGAGGCGTTCATCTACTTCTCGCAGGCCATGCTCATGAGCCGCCGCCTCGCCCGCCCGGCTGGCCGGACAGACCCAGAACAGGCGCGGTGGGCTGCCGCGGCGTGAACCGCCCGGTTGGTGACGCCAGCAGCCACTCCCGCTCAACCAGCCGTTTCGCCCGCGACCGCACCCCCTCGATCTTCGCTGGCACCAGCGGCAGCTCCAGCCGGGCCGCCAGTTCCTTCGCCGACACCCCCTCATCACCGCCAGCTCCGGACTCCACCAGCTCAATGATCCGCCGATAGTCCGGCGCGAGCGCCTCCAGCGTCACTCCCTGGCGCCACCGCGGCACGATCGACCCCGCGAGGGGGACCTTCTCCACCTCCACCTGGACCTCCCGGGGACCGGGAACGACAGCATCCGCCTCCTCGGCCGGAGCGGCCAGGGCCTCGGCGAGCTCCACCCGCGCGATCACCCGACGCTCCAACACCGCCTCAGCCTCGCCGAGTTCATCCGTGACCCGCTCCACCTCCGCACGAAGCTCCTCCGCCCGCACCCGGGCAGCCGTCTCCCGCTCCTCCAACAACCCCATCACCGATGTCACCGGTCATCTCCGCATCGCCGAGAACGAAATGATCACCCGAACCCTCCCGCAACGACACGAGAACCATGCCTGAGCAGCGGAAACTCAACGATCACATCCGGAAAGACAACAGCTTCTGAGGAGAAGGCACGACTGCGGCTGCCGGTTGCTCTGGCGCTGCCCGGGGTCGCACCCGCATACGTACGCAACGCCTACCCCCCTCAGCTGCGCAAAGCCCGCGTCCGCCCGCTCGCCGCGGTGGACGCCGGCGACACCTGGTCGACCGAGATCGGTGAACGCGATGACGCCCACGTCGAACGGGCGGCCATCGAGTACGCGCTGGCCCACCGGGCCGTCGCGAACGACAGCCTGGGACTGATGATGCCCTCCGTTCCCCCCAGCGCGTTCACACTGCTGGCCGACCTGGAAAAGCACTTCCGGGACTCTGCCGCGGACCGCCCCCGCTCGGTGGAAAAACTGCTCAGCCGCCTCAACGCCGTCGTCAGACCCTTGTTCACCGAACCGGTGATGGAGGCCATCAACCGGGCGTCGATGCTCACAGTGTTCTCCAACTTCCCGCTGGGCATTGCCACCATGCCCGGCGACACCGCCCCGCTGGCGGCGCGCCTGCCCCTGACCTACGAGCCACTGCTGCCGCTGACCCGCACCGTGCAGAAGGCCGGTGCCGTCGCCCTCGGCATCGAATGGAAGAACCGCATCCGTGTCCTGGTAGCGGAATGCATCCCCGCCAGCGACCCGGTGGGCCAGATCTCACGAGACGGCTGGCGGATCGCTCAGGACACCCTGAAGGACGTCGAGGGGCTGAGTATCCATGCAGTACAAACGCTCTCCCTGGACGCCCTGCGCGAGGCCGTCAGCGAGCACACACCGGACCTGCTGATCATCAGCGCGCACGGCACCCTCGTTGCCAACACGGCAGCCATCATAATCGGCGACGAACCGCACATCGAGCTCGGCCTGCCAAACACCCCGCCCGTAATCGTACTCAGCGCCTGTCACGTGGCTCCCCGGGGAGCCGGCGCCGTCTCCGTCACCGATCTCCTGCTACGCGAGGGCGCGCTGGCCGTATTCGGCACCCAAGTGCCAGTAAACGTGCGCCGCAACATGCGGCTGACCGGCCGCCTGCTGGCCAACCTCGCCGACCACCTCACCAACCAAGGACGTCACGCCACACTGTGGTTGCGCCATCTTGAAGTGGCTGGTCAGCAGGGGTGGCGTGACCCCGTTTCGGGGTGCTCGTGCTGGTCGTGGGCGGCAGTCTGGGGTGTAGATCGTCCGGCGGGGTGGTTTTGCCGATGAGT
>NZ_JAYMZR010000174.1:0-1612 GCF_035828615.1 Streptomyces sp. H27-D2
GTCGGCGCCGCCCGTGTCCGCGATCCGCACGATCTCGGCGAGGGTGAACCGGCGTGTCCCGCCGAGCGAGCGGGACAGTTTCGAGGGGTCCATCACGATCCGGCGGGCGAACTCGCGCCGGTTGCAGCCGAGCTCGGTGATCACCTGTTTGACTCGGTCGGTGACATTGCCGCCCGCGTCGGCGATCCGGGCCCCGGGATGTTCTTCCATGGTCAGGGACCGTAGCAGCGGGTTGTGGTAATCACAATATAGGCCCACTGCGCCCGCTGCATTTCTCCCGTAATCAACCCTTGTTCTGTGGGTTCTTGCCGTCCCTCCCGAGTAGACTGACGGAAGAGTCAGACGGGAGCACCGTGTGCTCGGTTCGACCTCCGGGCGTGGTCCGTCGTTGTGCAGTGGGGGCGGAAGATCCGGCGGAGCGGTGCCGAACTCCCGGTGAATAACGAGGTGTTGAGGAGCGGACACGCCTGTGGCGCCCGCCGACGGATCGGTGGGCGCCACAGGTTTTGGAACGGGACGGAACGGGAGACGGGCCGACTGGGCCGATCACGCCGGAGGCGGGGTTCCCGTCACACCGGTCCGGGGCGCTGGGCCCCGGAGCGACGTCAGTGGTTGACGCAGACGTTTCCGAAGGTCGGGTTCAGCAGACCGACGATGTCGACGGTGTTGCCGCAGATGTTGATCGGGACGTGGATCGGCACCTGGACGACGTTGCCGGAGATGACGCCGGGGGAGCCCTTGGCGACGCCCTGGGCGCCGGAGTCGGCGACCGCGATACCGGAGGCGCCGGACAGGGCAACGCCCGCAGCGGCGGTGAGGACGACGGCCTTGGCAATACGTGACATGAAGCCGAACCTATTCGTTGAGGTACAGAAGGAGGATCGCCAGCCCGTGAAGGCTGGGACCCGGTAAACGCTTCAAAGCCGCTGAGGTTTCGGCCCCGGTGCACAAAAGGGTGGCGGCTGGGCCGCGTGGCCCTCTGCCGGACCGGTGGGAGGATGGCGCGTGCCCTCTCCCCGCGCCGCCCGTCCGGCCGCCCCCGACCCGATGGCCTCGACGCTGCGCGCCGTCGCCGCCATCGGACCGTTCTTCGCGCTGCGCACCGACGACCCTCAGGACGGCCGGGGGCCGGCGGACGAGGGATACCTGCCGGTCGCCGAGCTCTACCGGCGACGGCCCGCGGCGGACAGCGACGGCGGCTTCGGCAACGGCGACGGCGGCGGCGACCAGGCCCCGCCGGCGCTGAGCGCGCGGGTCGCGGCGGTCGCCGGGCGGCTGGGCGCGAGCGAGACGCGGATCGCCGCGTCGCTCGTCTTCCAGGGACTGGCCTCCCGGCTGTGGTCGGTGGCGCTCGGCTCGGCCGCGCTCGCCGGCCGGGTGCCCGACCTCGCGCCCGACCGGCTGTGGTGGCACCCGGAGCGCGGCTCACCCGACGATCTGTGGCTGCCGGGCCCGCGCGCCCTGCCCGCCGCCGGCGACCTCGCGGGTCAGCTCCGCGCGGTGGTGCTCGGGACCCACCTGGAGCCGCTGCACCGCGCGACCGGGACGGTCTGCGGGATCTCCGGCCGACTGCTGTGGGGCAACGCCGGCTCGGCCCTCGCCGGCGTTGCCC
>NZ_JAYMZR010000174.1:1622-6982 GCF_035828615.1 Streptomyces sp. H27-D2
TCGCCGGCGCGCTCAAGATGCTGCGCGCGGGCTGCCGGTCAGCGGACGGCACGGCCGCCGCGGAGCGCGCCTCGGCGCTGACCCGCACTCTGTTCGACGACCCGCTGCTGCGCGACACCGGGAACTGGCGGGCGGCCGGCGAGCGGGACTTCGTACGGCGCAGCTGCTGCCTGTACTACCGGGTGCCGGGGGGCGGGATGTGCGGCGACTGCGTACTGCTGCCGACCCGCACCTCCCACCCGGCGCCGGGCGCGTGAGCGCTCAGCCGCCCGTCGGCTCCTGGCCGGAGTGCCGGCGCAGCAGATACGTGTCCATGATCCAGCCCTTGCGCTCGCGCGCCTCGGCCCGCAGCGTCCTGATCCGGTCCGCGACGTCGGACAGCCGGCCGGAGACCAGGATCTCGTCCGGCGTGCCCACGTACGCCCCCCAGTAGATATGGAGGTCGTCGTCCGCGAACCGGCTGAACGTCTGGTGCGCGTCGAGCATGACGACGACGTCCTCGACCCCGTCGGGGAAGCCTTCGGCGAGGCGTCGGCCGGTGGTGATCTGCACCGGCTTGCCGACCTGGTTCAGCCCGGTCCGGTGCCGCGCGGCGAGCGCCGAGACGCTGCTGACGCCCGGCACGACCGAGTGGTCGAACTCCACCGTGCCGCGGCCGAGGATGTCCTCCAGAATGGCGAGCGTGCTGTCGTACAGCGAGGGGTCGCCCCAGACGAGGAACGCGCCGCACGCGTCCTGCGTGAGCTCTTCCCGGATGAGCCGCTCGCAGATGTCCGCACGACGGCGCCGCCAGTCCCCGACGGCGGGGGAGTACGCCGGAGTGCTGCGGTCCCGGTCCGGGTCGCGCGCCTCCACCAGCCGGTACGAGCCCTGCTCGACGTGCTGTTCCAGGATGTCCCGCCGCAGCTGCACGAGATCCTGTTTCTCCTCACCCTTGTCCAGGATGAAGAACACGTCGACCTCATTGAGCGCTTTGACCGCTTGCAGGGTCAGGTGGTCCGGGTCGCCGGCCCCGATGCCGATCACAAGAATCTTCCTCACGCCGCCGAGTCTGCCCTATGGGCGCGAGCCGGCCCGCCACGGGGCCGACCGGCCCCCGCGGACCGCGGCATTGCCCCGGTTCGGGGGCCCTCGCCGGGCCAAAGAGGGCAAGATCACAGCTGAGCGCACTGCTGCTCATGGCGTCGATTCCCCTAGCCTTCCCCCATGACGGTCCTGCCCGATGACGGGCTCTCCCTGGCCGCCGAGTTCCCGGCCGCGAACCGTGAGCAATGGCAGCAGTTGGTCGAAGGCGTGCTGCGCAAGGCGGGCACGACAGTCGCGCCCGGCGCTACGGCCGAGGACGTGCTGGCCACCGCACTCCAGGACGGGCTCGCCACCCGTCCCCTCTACACCGCCCACGACACCTCCGACGATCCCGGCTTCCCCGGCTTCCCCCCGTTCGTACGGGGCGGCACAGCGGCCGGCACCACAGTCTCCGGCTGGGACGTGCGCCAGCCGCACGCCGAGCCCGATCCGAAACGGGCCAACGCCTCCGTCCTCGCGGATCTGGAGAACGGCGTCACCTCGCTGTGGCTCACCGTCGGCGAGGCGGGCATCCCGGTCGGCGCGATCGGTGACGTCCTCAAGGACGTCTACCTCGATCTGGCCCCGGTCGTCCTCGACGCGGGCCCCGCCTTCGAACCGGCCGCCCGCGCGAGCTTCGTCGCCAACCTCTTCCAGTCGGGCGGCATCGAGCCCGTACAGGACCCGGTGACCGTCGATCCGGCGACCGCGGCCGAGGCGTTCACCCGCAGCGGCGCCCCGGTGGCCTGCGTGTGCTCCAGCGACAAGCTGTACGCCGAGCAGGCCGAGGCTGTCGCCGCGGCGCTCAAGTCCGCCGGGGCCGAGCACGTCCACCTCGCCGGGAACCCCGCCCCCGGCGAGCAGCGGGAAGCATATCTACGGGCCGGAGTCGACGCGTTCGCCTTCGCGGGAGACGACGCGGTCGCCTTCCTCACCTCCGTCCTCGACCGCATGGGAGTGGCGTGATGCAGCGCACCGCCGGACAGCAGCCGGGACCGGTCCCGGATTTCTCGGACATCGACCTGGTACCGGACAACGCCGCGGCAGGCGCCGCCGGGCACAGCCCCGCCGCGGACGCCCCCGCGCCGGACGCCCCCGCGCCGGCCGGCCCCGACCAGTGGCGGGACGCGCTGCGCGAGAGCACCGGCAAGGGCGAGGACGAGCTGCTCTGGGAGACCCCGGAGGGCATCGGGGTCAAGCCGCTCTACACCGCCGACGACCTGAGCGAGGTCGACTTCCTCGGCACCTACCCGGGCGTCGCGCCGTACCTGCGCGGCCCGTACCCGACGATGTACGTCAACCAGCCCTGGACGATCCGGCAGTACGCGGGCTTCTCCACCGCCGAGGAGTCCAACGCCTTCTACCGCCGCAACCTCGCCGCCGGCCAGAAGGGCCTCTCGGTCGCCTTCGACCTGCCGACGCACCGCGGTTATGACAGCGACCACCCCCGCGTCACCGGCGACGTCGGCATGGCGGGCGTCGCCATCGACTCCATCTACGACATGCGGCAGCTCTTCGACGGCATCCCGCTGGACAAGATGAGCGTCTCGATGACGATGAACGGCGCGGTGCTGCCCGTACTGGCGCTCTACATCGTCGCGGCCGAGGAGCAGGGCGTACCGCCGGAGAAGCTGGCCGGGACCATCCAGAACGACATTCTCAAAGAGTTCATGGTCCGCAACACCTACATCTATCCGCCGCAGCCCTCGATGCGGATCATCTCCGACATCTTCGCGTACACCTCGCAGAAGATGCCCCGCTACAACTCCATCTCCATCAGCGGCTACCACATCCAGGAAGCCGGAGCCACGGCCGACCTGGAGCTGGCCTACACGCTGGCGGACGGTGTCGAGTACCTGCGGGCCGGGCTCGGCGCGGGGCTGGACGTGGACGCCTTCGCACCCCGGCTCTCCTTCTTCTGGGCGATCGGCATGAACTTCTTCATGGAGATCGCCAAGCTGCGCGCGGCCCGGCTGCTGTGGGCCAGGCTCGTCAAGCGCTTCGAGCCGCAGAGCGCCAAGTCGCTGTCCCTGCGCACCCATTCGCAGACCTCCGGCTGGTCGCTGACCGCGCAGGACGTCTTCAACAACGTGGCGCGCACCTGCGTCGAGGCGATGGCCGCGACCCAGGGCCACACCCAGTCGCTGCACACCAACGCCCTCGACGAGGCCCTCGCACTGCCCACCGACTTCTCCGCCCGCATCGCCCGCAACACCCAACTGCTGCTCCAGCAGGAGTCGGGCACCTGCCGCACCATCGACCCCTGGGGCGGCAGCGCCTACGTCGAACGGCTCACCCTCGACCTGGCCCGGCGCGCCTGGCAGCACATCGAGGAGGTCGAGGCGGCCGGCGGCATGGCCAAGGCCATCGACGCGGGCATCCCCAAGCTGCGCGTCGAGGAGGCCGCGGCCCGTACCCAGGCCCGGATCGACTCCGGACGGCAGCCGGTGATCGGCGTCAACAAGTACCGGGTCGCGGGCGACGAGCAGATCGACGTGCACAAGGTCGACAACTCCTCGGTCCGCACCCAGCAGCTCGCCAAGCTGCGCCGGCTGCGCGAGGAGCGCGACGAGGACGTCTGCCAGGACGCGCTGCGCGCGCTCACCGGCGCCGCCGAGGACGGCCACCGCTCCGGCGGCGGCCTGGAGGGCAACCTGCTGGCCCTCGCGGTGAACGCGGCCCGCGCGATGGCGACCGTCGGCGAGATCTCGGACGCGCTGGAGAAGGTCTACGGGCGGCATTCCGGCCAGATCCGTACCATCTCCGGGGTTTACCGAGAGGAAGCCGGACCGACCTCCGGCGTCCAGCGCACCCGCGCGCTGGTGGAGGTCTTCGAGCGCGCGGAGGGCCGCCGCCCCCGCATCCTGGTCGCCAAGATGGGCCAGGACGGGCACGACCGCGGCCAGAAGGTGATCGCCACCGCCTTCGCGGACCTCGGATTCGACGTCGACGTCGGCCCGCTGTTCCAGACCCCGGCGGAGGTGGCCCGGCAGGCGGTGGAGGCCGACGTGCACATCGTCGGCGTCTCCTCGCTGGCCGCCGGCCACCTGACGCTGGTGCCCGCGCTGCGCGCGGAGCTGGCCGAGCAGGGGCGCGAGGACATCACGATCGTGGTCGGCGGGGTCATCCCGCCCCAGGACGTGCAGACACTCAAGGACATGGGCGCGGCCGCGGTCTTCCCGCCGGGCACAGTCATCCCGGACGCCGCCCACGATCTGCTGAAGACCCTCGCCGGGGTCCTCGGCCACGAGCTGTGAGCCCATGCGCCGACCGATCGACATCGACAGCTACGTCCAGGGCGTCCGCGAGGGCTCGCGCGCGCACATCGCCCGCGCGATCACCCTGGTGGAATCCACCCGCACCGACCACCGCGAACTCGCCCAGCGGCTGCTGATCGAGCTGCTGCCGCACTCCGGCGACGCCCGCCGGATCGGGATCAGCGGTGTGCCCGGCGTCGGCAAGTCCACCTTCATCGACGCCCTGGGCACGATGCTCACCGGGCTCGGGCACCGGGTCGCGGTCCTCGCCGTCGACCCCTCGTCCACCCGTACGGGCGGCTCCATCCTCGGCGACAAGACCAGGATGGAGCGGCTCGCCGTCGACCCGGCGGCGTTCGTGCGGCCCTCGCCCACCGCCGGCACGCTCGGCGGGGTGGCCCGCGCGACCCGCGAGAGCATCATCGTGATGGAGGCCGCGGGCTACGACGTGGTCCTGGTCGAGACCGTCGGCGTCGGCCAGTCCGAGACCGCGGTCGCGGACATGGTCGACTCCTTCCTGCTGCTCACCCTGGCGCGCACCGGCGACCAGCTCCAGGGCATCAAGAAGGGCGTGCTGGAGCTCGCCGACATCGTCGCCGTCAACAAGGCCGACGGACCGCACGAGCGCGACGCCCGCTCGGCCGCCCGCGAACTGGCCGGGGCGCTGCGGCTGTTGCAACCGCTCGACGAGGCGTGGACCCCGCCGGTCCTCACCTGTAGCGCACAGGAGAACACCGGCCTGGACACCGTCTGGGAGCGGTTGGAGGAGCACCGCAAGATTCTCGACGCGGTGGGCCGGCTGGCCGCCAAACGCCGTGAGCAGCAGGTCGGCTGGACCTGGTCGATGGTCCGCGACCAACTGCTCACGGAGCTGCGCGAGCACCCCGGGGTCCGCGGGCTCGCCCCCGACCTGGAACGCGAGGTCCGCGACGGCTCGCTCACCGCGACGCTGGCGGCCGAGCGCATCCAGGCCGTCTTCCGGCCGGGGGGCGGTGGGGCGGATGCCGCGACCGGCGCGGAGGCGGCTGCGTCCGGCGC
>NZ_JAYMZR010000175.1:0-6727 GCF_035828615.1 Streptomyces sp. H27-D2
CCCCCGACGCCCAGGCCACCCCCGACGCCCTCGTCACCACCGGCGGCACCGAGTCCAACCAACTCGCCCTCCTGCTCGCCCGCGAGCTAGGGCACACCCACATCATCTGCGGCGCCAACGCCCACCACAGCATCCACCGCTCAGCCTGGCTCCTCGGCCTGCCCGCACCCCATACGCTGCCCACCCCCGCAGGCGTCCTCGACCCCCACCGCCTCCGCACGGCACTGGCCCAAGCGCCGGGCCCCGCCCTCGTCGTCGCCACCGCGGGCACCACCGAAACCGGCGCCATCGACCCACTCCCACAGATCGCCGACCTCGCCGAAGCCCACGGCGCACGGCTGCACATCGACGCCGCGTACGGCGGACCGCTGCTCTTCAGCGACACCCTGCGCAAGCGGCTCACCGGCCTCGACCGAGCCCACACCGTCACCCTCGACCTGCACAAACTCGGCTGGCAACCAGTCGCCGCCGGCCTGCTCGCCGTACCCCACAGCGCCGCCCTGCACCCCCTCGACCACCGCGCCGACTACCTCAACGCCGACGACGACACCGAGGCCGGACTCCCCGACCTGCTCGGCCGCTCACTGCGCACCACCCGCCGCCCCGACATCCTCAAAATCGCCGTCACCCTGCGCGCCCTGGGCCGCACCGGCGTCGCCGACCTCGTCGAACGGGTCTGCGCCGCCGCCCACCGGCTCGCCGACCTCATCGAGGACCACCCCACCCTCGAACTGCGCGAACGACCCACCATCAGCACCGTCCTGTTCCGGCCCACCGGCGCCGACGAGGCGACCCTCGCCGCCATCCGCCGCCGACTGCTCACCCAAGGCCACGCCGTACTCGGCCGGACCGGCGCCGCCGACGGACTCTGGCTCAAAGCCACCCTGCTCAACCCCCACACACGGACCGGCGACCTCGAAACGCTCCTGAAACTCGTGGAAGGCAGCACCAACCGATGACCTCCGCACCACCCCCCACACACCCCACCAGCACACCGCTCGACCTGGCGGGCATCGGCATCGGCCCGTTCAACCTCTCCCTCGCCGCCCTCGCCCACGGCATCCCCGACCTGCACACCGCCTTCTACGACCAGCGCCCCGCCTTCCACTGGCACCCCGGACTGCTCATCGACGGCGCCACCCTGCAAGTCCCCTTCCTCGCCGACCTCGTCACCCTCGCCGACCCCGTCAGCCCCTGGACCTTCCTCAACTACCTCAAGAGCCGCGACCGGCTCTTCCCCTTCTACTTCGCCCAGCGCTTCCACATCCAGCGCGCCGAATACGACGCCTACTGCCGCTGGGTCAGCCAAGAACTCCCCGGCCTACGCTTCGGCCACCAGATCGACGCCGTCCGCTGGAACCCCGAACGCGCCCTCTTCGAAATCGACTTCACCCAACTCGACACCGACGGCGAAGCCGAAGCCCTCGGCCGCAGCTACGCCCGCAACCTCGCCCTCGGCGTCGGCACCGCGCCCTACGTCCCCGAACCACTGCGCCCACTCGCCGACGCGCCCACCGTCCCGGTCATCCACTCCGCCGCGTACATGGACAACCGACAACGCCTGCTCGCAGCCGAACACATCACCGTCATCGGCTCCGGCCAATCCGGCGCCGAGATCTTCCTCGACCTGCTGCGCAACCGCCCCCCGGGCCGCGAGCGCCTGCACTGGCTGGCCCGCACCCCCGCCTTCGCACCCATGGAATACAGCAAACTCGGCCTGGAACAGTTCACCCCCGACTACACCCGCTACTTCCACGCGCTCCCCGAAGCCGTACGCGACCAACTCCTCCCCGAGCAATGGCAGCTCTACAAAGGAATCGACCACGACACCATCGCGGCCATCCACGACGAGCTCTACCAGCGCACCCTGCACGGCGGCTGGCCCGACGCCGTCCTCACCCCCGGCGTCACCGTCCGCACCGCCGGCCGAGTCGGCAACACCCGCGTCGAACTCCACCTCGAACACATCCAACAAGCCACCCGCACCCGACTCACCACCGACGCCGTCGTCCTGGCCACCGGCTACCGCGAGCGCCGCATCGACACCCTGCTCGCCGCCCTCGACCCCTACCTCCGCCGCGACGCCGCCGACCGCCCCCGCATCGACGCCAACCACCGCCTCGTCCTCGACCCCGCCGTCACCGGCGGCATCTACGTCCAGAACGCCGAACGCCACACCCACGGCGTAGGCGCCCCCGACCTCGGCCTCGCAGCCTGGCGCAGCGCCGTCATCCTCAACTCCCTCACCGGCAAAGACCCCTACCCCCTCCCGGACCGCACCGCCTTCACGACCTTCGGGCTGACCGGACCGAGCCGCCGCCACCAGGGCCTGCTGCCGGGCCAACAGGCCCTCGCGGACCGGGTCGCCAGCCACGCCGCCGGACCAGCCTCGGCCGGACGCCCATAGCACCCCGCCGCCGCCCCCGGCCGACGCCACCCCGGCGACCGGCTGCCCAACGACCGCACCCGCGACAGCCCCGCCAGAAATCGATCAGGCGACTCCCCGAGAACCCACCCGCCTGCCACAGTGGGCCCATGACCACACCCGAAGCGACACCCGAAGCCACAGCCATGCCCTACGGCACCCCCGACACCCCGCGCGTCGCCGTCCGCGGCGAAGCACACCTCGAAGTCGACCCCGAAATCGCCCGCGTCGGCATCACCGTCAGCGCCCGCGGCCCCGACCGGCGCACCGCCCTCGAAGACCTCACCCGCCGCAACAACCACGTCCTCGAACTCGTCAAAAGCTACGGCGAAGCCGTCGAGAACCTGGAGACCGGCTCCTTCACCATCACCCCGCAACTCACCGACAAAGGCCGCCACGAAAAAATCCGCGCCTACCACGGCCGCGTCCACATCCAGGCGACACTCACCGACTTCACCGCCCTCGGCGAACTCGTCACCCGCCTCGCCGACCTCGAACTCACCCGCGTCGACGGCCCCTGGTGGGCGCTGCGCCGCGACTCACCCGCCCACCGCGAGGCGCGCCAGCAGGCCGTACGGGAAGCGGTGCAGCGCGCCCGCGAGTACGCCGGAGCGCTCGGCGCGCAGCTCGCGGCCCTCGTCGAACTCGCGGACCAGGGCGCGGAGAACGCCGCGCCGGCGGGCATGCCGCAGAACCCGGCGGGCAGGATGATGCGCAGCGCCGGCTACGGCGGCGCCCCGGCCCCGGACGCCCCGGCTCTCGACCTCGAACCGCAGCGCCAGACCGTCTACGCACAGGTCAACGCCCGCTTCACGATGACCCGGCCCGAACTCTAGGACGCGAGTGCGCTGGCGCGCGGGTGCTCGGAACGCGCTCGGAGTTCCCGCACGAATGTACGTGATGTCCCCCGCACGGAGGACCTGCGGAACGCTCATTGGAGCGCCCCCGCGCACATTTCACTACTTGTCAATAGCCGTTCACGCAAAGGCCGTTGGGCAGTCACTTCCCCATAGTTCCCTACCCATGGGTAAGTCGTAGGCTCGATACCATGCGCCGAGCAAAGATCGTCTGCACCCTGGGACCCGCGACCGACTCGTACGAGCAGATCAAGGCACTCGTCGAGGCCGGAATGGACGTAGCCCGCTTCAACCTCAGCCACGGCAGTTACGCCGAGCACGAGGAGCGCTACCAACGGGTGCGCAAAGCCTCCGAGGAGACCGGGCGCAGCGTCGGCATCCTCGCAGACCTTCAAGGTCCGAAGATTCGGCTGGGCAGATTCCGCGAAGGCCCCGTACTGCTTGAACGCGACGACGAGTTCACCATCACCGTCGAACAGGTCGAAGGCGACCGCCGACGCTGCGGCACCACCTACGACGGACTCGCCGACGACGTCTCCGCAGGCGAACTGATCCTCGTCGACGACGGCCGCGTCACCCTGGAAGTCACCTCCGTCGACGGCCCCCGCGTACACACCAAGGTCGTCGAAGGCGGCATGGTCTCCGACAACAAGGGACTCAACCTCCCCGGCGTCGCCGTCTCCGTCCCCGCGCTCTCCGAAAAGGACATCGAGGACCTCCGCTGGGCGCTGCGCATCGGCGCGGACGTCATCGCGCTGTCCTTCGTCCGCAGCCGCAACGACATCGTGGACGTGCACCGCATCATGGACGAGGAGGGCATCCGCCTCCCGGTCATCGCCAAGATCGAGAAGCCGCAGGCCGTGCTGAACCTCGAAGGCATCGTCGACGCCTTCGACGGCATCATGGTCGCCCGCGGCGACCTCGGCGTCGAGATGCCGCTGGAACAGGTGCCGCTCGTCCAGAAGCGGGCGGTCAAGCTGGCCAAGCGCAACGCCAAGCCGGTGATCGTCGCGACCCAGATGCTGGACTCGATGATCGACGCCTCCCGCCCGACCCGCGCCGAGGCATCCGACGTCGCCAACGCGATCCTGGACGGCACGGACGCGGTCATGCTGTCCGGCGAGACCAGCGTCGGCAAGTACCCCGTCGAGACGGTCAAGACGATGAGCCGCATCGTCCTCGCCGCCGAGGAGGACCTGCTCGCGAAGGGGCTCCCGCCGCTCACCGACCGCAGCAAGCCCCGCACCCAGGGCGGCGCGGTCGCCCGCGCGGCCGCCGAGATGGGCGACTTCCTCGGCGCGAAGTTCCTGGTCGCCTTCACCCAGTCCGGCGACACGGTCAAGCGCCTCTCCCGCTACCGCTCCCCGATCCCCGTCCTCGCCTTCACCCCGGTCCCGGCCACCCGCTCCCAGCTCAACCTCACCTGGGGCGTGGAGACCTTCCTCGGCCCGAGGGTCGAGACCACGGACGAGATGGTCCAGCAGGTGGACGAGCAGTTGCTCAAGATCGGCCGCTGCCAGAAGGGCGACGTCGTCGTCATCACGGCGGGCTCCCCGCCCGGCGTCCCCGGCTCCACGAATCTGGTGCGGGTGCACCATATCGGCGAGGACGACGCTCCGCAGTAGGCTCTGCGCGCGCCGGGCGGTGTGGGGGCGGCCGTCAGTACTTTGGCCCGACGCGGGCGTCCATCAGGGCGACGGACGCGCGGCGGGCGATGGAGATGTTCCACGGAACCCCGTAGCGGGTGGTCTGCTTCCACTCGACACCGACGCGGTCGAGCGCGTCGGTGCAGAGGCGGCGGATGTCGTCCGACTTGTTCGTGAAGAAGTACCGGGGGTACTCGTACCGCTTCCGTTCGCCGCCGACGGTGCGTACCGTCCAGTTGGTGACGCGGCAGCCGTCGGAGTGGATCAGGCCGCGGATGAAGTTCCAGGGGTGTGCGTTCACGATCTGGCGCTGCCACGGTTCCAGGATGATGGCTCTGGTGTCCTTCCGGCCCGGCCCGTGCTGGGGAAAGAGGCACCACAGGTGCTTCGAGTAGACCTTCACATTGCGACAGCCGGTTCTGCGGACACGGCAGACCGAGTTGTCGGGGAAGACGGCGCGCATCGCGCTCTCGCACTCGTCCATCAGGCCGGGCCAGGACTCGGCGCACGTGATCATCAGGCTCGGGACCCGGTGTGCGGAGTACTGGATGATGTGGCCGTCGCCGAGGTAGAGGCCGAGGAGGTATGAGTACGCGGCTTCATCGAGTTCCCGGCCGTCGCACCGGGGGCAACTCGGATCGTGCGCACCGGGACACTCCCCGCGCTTCGAACGGTCCCGGTGAAGCCAGTAACCGATCGTCCCCGCCGGTACGTTCAGCGTGCGGGAGACCTCTGCGTTCTTGGCGCCGGCCCGCAACAGGCTGAGCGCTTTCGTTCTGACTTCAGTACCGTGGAAGTTCACGACTTAACTCTGGTTCGCAAAAAAGTGACGCGAGCGCAAATGATGGATGTTCACGAGAACGTGAACATCCACTTCACGCGATTCCGCAACCGTGGAATCGAAGGAAAGGTGCCCCAGGTGGGATTCGAACCCACACTGTCGGCTGTTTGAGAGCCGCCTCTCTAACCAGTTGGAGTACTGGGGCCTTAGAAAGGAAGGACGGAAGCCGCCCCGCGTGCTCCTACCTTACAGGAGCTGGGTAGGCTCATGGAGCCCCACCTGCCATGAAACGAGGAGCACGGTGAGCCCCGCTGACGCCCCCGACGAGATCACGGCTGCCGCCGACTCGCAGTCGCACGTCCCCCCGCACATCACCCGCGTCGTCATCGCCGAGGACGAGGCGCTGATCCGCCTCGACCTGAAGGAGATGCTCGAAGAAGAGGGCTATTCCGTCGTCGGCGAGGCCGGCGACGGCGAGAAAGCCGTCGCGCTCGCCCGCGAGCACAGGCCCGATCTGGTCATCCTCGATGTGAAGATGCCGATCCTCGACGGGATCTCCGCCGCCGAGCAGATCGCCGAGGAGAGCATCGCCCCGGTGCTGATGCTGACGGCCTTCTCCCAGCGCGAGCTGGTCGAGCGCGCGCGTGACGCCGGTGCGATGGCCTACCTCGTGAAGCCGTTCAGCAAGAGCGACGTGGTCCCGGCCATCGAGATGGCCGTGTCCCGCTTCGCCGAGCTGAAGGCGCTGGAGCGGGAGGTCGCCGACCTCTCCCAGCGACTGGAGACCCGCAAGCTGGTCGACCGCGCGAAGAGCGTGCTGCAAACGCAGTACGGGCTGAGTGAGCCGGCCGCGTTCCGCTGGATCCAGAAGACGTCGATGGACCGCCGGATGTCGATGCAGCAGGTCGCCGAGGCGGTCATCGAGGACGCCGAGGAGAAGGCCGAGGAGAAGAAGGCCGCCCCGAAGGACGACTGACGGCCGGCGCGGCCGAGCCCGCACAAGCCGGCGCGGCCGCAA
>NZ_JAYMZR010000176.1:0-6276 GCF_035828615.1 Streptomyces sp. H27-D2
CCGCCCCTCCGGCCCCGCCCCCTCGCGTCGCGTCGGCGGCTGCCGGCCGGTGTGGGACTGGTCGAGGCGGGACCGGGCAGCGCGGAACCGCCGGAGGTGGGGTGGGGCGAGGTGGGCCGCGCAGCGCGGGGACCGGGCGGTCGCCTCGATGCGCCCCGGCCGGTCGCCGTCCGGGGCCCCGGCCGCCCCCTCGACCGTGGGCCCCAGGGCCACCCCGTTCGGCTGCGTGCGCAGCAAACGCGCACTGCCCGGCGTGCCTCCGACGCGCCCCGCCTGGTCGCAGCCAGGCGCCCCGCCGCTCCTCGATCGTCGGGCCCCAGGGTCGCGCCCATTCGGCTGCGCGCGGAGCAAACGCGCACCCGCACCGCCGGCGCGCCTCCGACGCGCCCCGACTGGTCGCCGCCTGGCGCCCCGCCGCCCGTCGGGCCCCAGGGTCGCCCCGTTCGGCTGCGCGCGCCGCCGACCCCGCACGGCCCGGCGCACCTCCGGCCCGCCCGCCGCCCAAGGCGCCCGTTTCCGGCGACCCGCCCGCGCGGTTCGCAGGGCATAAGTGCTAAATAAGCTATTTTGCGGACTTATGACAGTAACTCGAAGAACATTGCTGGCCGCTGCCACAGCAGCGAGCACGGCAGGGACGCTCGGAGTGGCCCAAGCCGCGACGCCGACCCCCACGCCGACCGCGAAGGTCCCCGCGCGCTCAGGGTTCGATCGGCTCGCGGCCGACGGCTACCGGCTGTTGGAGGGGCAGCGCGTCGGTGTCCTCACCAACATGAGCGGCATCACCTCGGATGCCCGCGGCATCGTTGACGTGATGCACGCAGACGACCGGGTCGACCTGACGGCGATCTTCACCGGCGAGCACGGCTACCGGGGCACCCCGCAAGCGGGCCTCTCGGAAGGCGACACGGTCGACGCTGCGACCGGTATCCCGGTCTTCGACACCTACCTCAAGAGCGGGCGGCCGCTCGCGGAGGTCATCACCAAGTCGAAGGTCGACACGGTCGTCTACGACTTCCAGGACGCCGGCGCCCGCTTCTACACCTGCATCTGGACGCTGTACGACTGCATGGTGGCGACCGCGATGGCGGGCAAGCGCTTCGTGGTGCTGGACCGGCCGAACCCGGTGACCGGACGGCAGGCGCTGGGCCCGGTCCTGAAGTGGAAGTACGCCTCGTTCGTGGGCCGCGCGCCGATCGCCCAGGCGCACGGGATGACGACCGGCGAGCTGGCCGCGCTCTACAACGGCGAGTTCCTGACCCGCGCGGCCGGCCGCAAGGTGGAGCTGGAGGTGGTGCCGGTCTCGGGCTGGCGGCGTCACGAATTCTTCGACGCGACCGGCATGCCGTGGGTGCCGCCGAGCCCGAACATGGCGACCGCCGACACCGCGCTGGTCTACTCGGGCACCTGCCTCTTCGAGGGCACCAACCTGTCGGAGGGCCGCGGCACGGTCCATCCCTTCGAGATGCTCGGCGCGGTGGGCATCGACGGCCGCTGGGCGGAGGCGGCCAACGCGCTGGGACTGCCCGGGGTGAACTTCCGCGAGGCGTACTTCATCCCCACGTTCCACAAGTTCCAGGGGAAGACGGTCGGCGGCCTGCAGATTCACGTCCACGACCGGGCGGCCTTCGACCCGGTCCGTACCGGCGTCGGTCTGCTGGTCAGCGCGAAGCGCAGCTGGCGGGACTTCGCGTGGCGCAAGGACCACTTCGTCGACAAGCTGGCCGGTTCCTCCCGGCTCCGCACCATGATCGACGCGGGGGCGAACACCGACGAGATCGTCGCTGACTGGCAGGACGAGCTCGCGGCCTTCGGCGCGGTACGCCGTCGGTACCTGCGCTACAGCTGACGAGCGCGCCGCGCGGGTCCGTACGGCCGACGGGCGGGAGCCTGCGGGGACAGGCCGAAGAGCTGTGTCCAGTAGGTTCCCGTCCGGCCGCCGCCGAGGAAGCCGATCCCTATATGGGTGAAGTCGGGTTTGAGGATGTTGGCCCGGTGGCCCGGTCCGATCAGCCTGCCGCGGGGCGGGTACCAGGGGTGCGACGAGCTTGGCGGGCGGCGCGTCGTCCGCCAAGCTCGACACCGAAGTCGCGGGCCACCCCCGCCAGGCCGTCCGCGTACCCCTGCCCGAGGGCCCGCACCTTCCAACCGGCCCCGCGCCGGTAGATCTCCGCGAGCAGCAGCACGGTCTCGTGCGTCGGGCGCGGCGGGGTGAACCGGGCGAGCAGCCGCCCGCCCGGCCCGCTGACGCTCAGTGTGGGAGCGGGCAGCCCGCCGAGCGCCCGGCTCGGATCGGCGGCGCTGATGACCACGGTGATACGGCTCGCACCCGCCCGCAGGCGACGCGGGTCAAGCGTGACGGTGCCGGCGTGCAGGCGGGCGCCGGGCACCGACGGCTGGTTGAAGAAGACGAAGTCGCCGTCGCCGTCGACCTTGCCCTCATCGCCGGTGATGAGGACCGAGAGGTCGAACGGCCCCGGCACCAGGATCGAGAGCGCGCCGTCCGGCAGCGGCAGGTTTCCGCCAGGAACCAAGTCATTCATCGGCACCGCCGTCCGGAGTCACTCGCCCGTCGCGTTCCGCCGGGCGTCACCCGGACAACGCCTCGCGGGGAGCCGAGGGTTCTTGCACCGCCCTCCTCGACCGGGTGACCGGGTGAGTGAGCCGCGCGGGCGCGGGCCGACGCGGCGGGTCCGTGATGAGCTGGCCCGGGTTGGGTACACAGCAGGCTGTCGGGCGAAAGCTCATCCGTCACTCGAACGACAGTCTCCGGACCGTCGATCCATCCGTCACCGCGTCCGTCACCACACCCGAGGAGTCACATGAAGTTCGGGATCTCGACCTTCATCACCGACGAGGGCATCCGCCCGGCCGCGCTGGGCCGGGCCGTCGAAGAGCGCGGATTCGACATGCTGCTCATCGCCGAGCACACCCACATTCCCGTCGAGCGCAGGACTCCCTACCCCGGCGGCGGCGAGCTGCCCGGGATGTACTACCGCACCCTCGACCCGTTCGTCGCACTGAGCGCCGCCGCCTCGGTAACCGAGCGGCTGATGCTGGGCACCGGTATCGCCCTGGTGGCGCAGCGGGACCCGATCATCACCGCGAAGGAGGTCGCCTCGCTCGACCTCGTCTCCGACGGCCGCGCCGTCTTCGGCATCGGGGTCGGCTGGAACCGCGAGGAGATGGAGAACCACGGCACCGACGCCTCCACCCGCGGCCGGCTCGTCGATGAGCGGCTGCGGGCCATCCGGAAGCTGTGGAGCGAGGAGAGGGCCGAGTTCCACGGCGAGTTCGTGAACTTCGATCCGGTCTACTCCTGGCCCAAGCCCGTACAACGGCCGCACCTGCCGATCTACGTCGGCGGTGGCCAGGCCGCCTTCCCCCGCGTCGCGGAGTTCGGCGACGCCTGGCTCGCGAACGGCGTGCCGCCGGACGACCTCGGCCCGCAGATCTCCCGGATGCGCGAGCTGGCGGGCCGCGACGTGGCGGTGACGGTGTACGCGGCATCCGACGATCCGAAGGACATCGAGGGCTACGCCGGCATCGGCGTGGAGCGGGTCCTCTTCTACCTGCCGACGCAGCCGGAGGCTGAGACGACTGCGTACCTGGACCGGCTCGCAGCCGTCGCCGCCGGGTTCACCGGGCACTGAGGAGAGAGCGGCGAGGAGTCAGGAAGACGGGGTGCGGCGATGCCGGATCTGACGAGCGCGCAAGCGCGGGAGCGGTTCGCGGGGTCCCGCGTGGCCCGGCTCGCCACCGCCGACGCCGCCGGGCGCCCGCATCTGGTGCCGGTCGTCTTCGCGCTGGACGGGGAGACGCTGGTACTGGCCGTCGACCACAAGGCGAAGCGCACGCTGCGCTTGAAGCGCCTCGCCAACATCGCGGTCAACCCCGCCGTCTGCCTCCTCGCCGACGCCTACGAGGAGGACTGGGACCAGCTCTGGTGGGCGCGCGCCGACGGCCGCGCCCGCGAGCTGCCGCCCGCGCACGACTCCGCCACCTCCGCGAGGCGGGTGGCCCTGCTCTCGGAGAAATACCACCGTCAGTACGAGGGCAGGCCGCCGAGCGGGCCCGTGGTCGAGGTCGCCGTCAGCCGCTGGAGCGGCTGGCGAGCCACCTGAACCGGGCCGTACGGACGGTCCCGCTTCGGCGGCCGGTCCGCAGACGGCGGTGCGACGGGGGTGGGGCGGCGAGTGGGCCCGTCCCACCCGCCCTCGGTCCGCAGAAGCGCTCAGCGAGTGACCTTCGCCGTCGCAACGCCGGTTTCCGCGCCCCGCCAGGGGGTGCCACAGGGCGAACTCCCCTTGCGCGGAAGGCTGTCCCGGACGGCAGTCGCTTTGCATGTTCCCGTCAAACGCAATCCTCTTGTGCCGATAGGAGGGGAATACTTATCGCCGCGACTACAGAAATCACTCTCGCGCCCGGTAAGAGTTTCTGGCCCATGGAAGAAGTCACCAGGGATCGGCACCATGTCCGGCCGCATCGTGCTACTGTCGAGACCAGTTGCAGTTGTGGTTCCCATAAACTTCAAGTGCCCCCGCCGGTTCGTACCGGCAGGAGCGCTTTTGTATTTCCGGTGCTGTTTTCCGGACGGGGCAATCATCGCGGCGACGCGGGGCTCGCACACGGCGGCCCCCGGCACTGCCCCAATAGGAGATTTAACATGGCTACTGGCACCGTGAAGTGGTTCAACGCGGAAAAGGGCTTCGGCTTCATCGAGCAGGACGGCGGCGGCGCTGACGTCTTCGCGCACTACTCCAACATCGCCGCCCAGGGCTTCCGTGAGCTGCAGGAGGGCCAGAAGGTGAACTTCGACGTCACGCAGGGCCAGAAGGGCCCGCAGGCCGAGAACATCGTTCCCGCCTGACGCTGAAGCGTTCAACGTAGTCGGGGCCCGCACCTGAGGGTGCGGGCCCCGGCTCGTTGGTTTTGAATCGATCACTGTACGACAGGACCGGTTCACGCGGTGCGAGACCAAGTCCGCACCGCCGTCTTACCGCACGGCGGATAGCGACGAGCCGCCGATGGCCAGGCGGGACACAGGTGTCCGCGCCCCGGCCCGGATGGACCGGCATTCCAGCCGTTTTCGGCGGATGCCAACCCATCTCGATGTGCCGGCCAGGCTATTAACGCTCCGCTCCGCTCCGCCCAGCCCCACGTTCGGCCGGGCTTCGTTTTCGTTTTCTCCGGCCCGTTCTTGCGATTCTTTGTGCGGCAGTCTGCTGCTGAGAGTTCCTCGATACGCGCCGCATCGAGGAAGGTTCCGCATGAACCGCACACCCCGCACCAATGACCGTTACTCCCGCGCGCCCCGTGCCGGCGGCTCGACCGGCGGCGGTGGCCGTCCCCGCTCGCAGGCCCCGAACCGCTCCGGCTCGTCCGGCCGGCGCCCGTCCGCCCCGCAGGGCGAGTTCGCGCTTCCGGTCACCATCACCCCGGCGCTGCCCGCCGTCGAGGCCTTCGCGGACCTCGACATGCCCGCCGCGCTGCTGGCGTCACTGACCAGCCAGGGCATGAGCGTGCCGTTCCCGATCCAGTCCGCCACGCTGCCGAACTCGCTGGCCGGCCGGGACGTCCTGGGCCGCGGTCGCACCGGCTCCGGCAAGACCCTCGCCTTCGGCCTGGCGCTGCTGGCCCGCACCGCCGGCCTCGGCCGGCGCGCCGAGCCCCGGCAGCCGCTCGCGCTGGTCCTCGTCCCGACCCGGGAGCTGGCCCAGCAGGTCACCGACGCGCTCACCCCGTACGCCCGCTCGCTGGGCCTGCGGCTGACCACGGTGGTCGGCGGCATGTCGATCGGCCGGCAGTCCAGCGCCCTGCGCACTGGCTCCGAGGTCGTCGTCGCCACGCCGGGCCGGCTCAAGGACCTGATCGAACGCCGTGACTGCCGCCTGGACCACGTGGGCATCACCGTGCTGGACGAGGCCGACCAGATGGCCGACATGGGCTTCATGCCCCAGGTCACCGAGCTGCTCCAGCAGGTACGGCCGGGCGGACAGCGGATGCTGTTCTCCGCCACGCTGGACCGCAACGTCGACCAGCTCGTGCGCCGCTTCCTGAACGACCCGGTCGTCCACTCGGTCGACCCGTCGGCCGGCGCGGTCACCACGATGGAGCACCACGTGCTGCACGTGCACGGCGCCGACAAGCACGCCACCACCACCGAGATCGCGGCCCGCGAAGGCCGGGTGCTCATGTTCCTCGACACCAAGCACGCCGTCGACCGGCTGACCAAGGACCTGCTGGCCAGCGGCGTCCGCGCGGCGGCACTGCACGGCG
>NZ_JAYMZR010000177.1:0-6024 GCF_035828615.1 Streptomyces sp. H27-D2
GGTCCCTCTGGACGAGGCGCAGCGGAACCGGCGTCCGCACCAGCTGTCCGGCGGCGAGCGGCAGCGGGTGAACATCGCCCGCGCGCTGTTCGGCGGCCCGTCGGTGCTGCTGGTGGACGAGCCCACCTCGGCGCTGGACCACGAGCGGGGGCGGCAGATCGTCGGCCTGCTGGCCGAGGTGACCCGGCGGCACGGCACGGCGACGGTGCTGGTCAGCCACGACCAGGGGCTGCTGGGCCGCGCGGACCGGGTGCTGTCGATGGCGGACGGGCGGTTGGCGCGGGCGGGTTGAGGCAGGGGGAGGCGGCAGGCGGGTTGACGCGGGCGCGGGTTGAGGCGGGCGCGGGTTAGGCGGGCCGGTTCCGGCAGCCGGCTGTCCCCTCGGCACAGCGTCCCGTCGGCACGGTGCCGGGGGCCGCCCGCATCCTCGCGGTCGGCCCCCATGCCTCGCCGAGTGGCTCAGTCCGAGTGCGAGAAGAGCTTGAGCACCGGGACGCCGACCTTGTGGCGGGCCTTCGAGGCCCAGTCGCGGTGGAAGAACTCCTCGACGAAGTGCGGAGCTGTCAGCACGATGACCTCGTCGGCGTTGGTCTGCTCGACGATGGAGCCGAGCAGGTCGAGCGGGTGGTCCTCGACCACTTGCCCGACGGCCTCGGCGCCGGACCCGCGCAGCGCCTCCAGTGAGTGCTGGAGAGCCCGTGCGGCGGGGAGCATCGCGTCCTGCCCCTCCGGAACGTCACCCTCCTGAGTTGCCTGCTCCAGCTCGCCGAGAGCGACGTCGTCGATCGCCCGCAGCAACCGGTCCTGGTCCCCGCGCGGCTGCATCAGAACGACGAAGGAAACGGCCTCGTCGCCGTGCAGGGTGGTGACGAACTCCACGTCGGCGGGCGTCAGCGGCTTCTCGATCATCAATACGGTCGTGAACACGACGTCGCCCTTCTGCTCCGTGGGCCAGTGGCCCAACAGAAACCATCCTGCCCCGTGCCCGCACGGGGCCTGCGTGACTCAAGTCTGCCCAGCGGAAGCGAACCGGAACGGTCCATTCCGCTGATTGTCAGGTCCGACGGTATCGGGTGAAAAGAAAGCCGGCCTCCTCCAGTACGGATACGAGTGCGAATTCCTTCGGAACGGCCAAGCCGGGCCCGTTCACGATGCGGGGCGCGTCGCCCGCCGTGATCAGCGGTGCCAGCGCCAGACACAGTTCATCGAGTACCCCCGCATCCACGCATTGCCCCAAGAGTTTCGGGCCTCCCTCCGTCAGCTGCCGGCGCAGCCCGCGCGCGGCCAGCTCACTCACCACGCGCGCCGGGTCGACGCCCGCGCCCTCGCCGGCGAGCAGCACCTCGACGCCGGCGTCCCGAGCGGCGCGGATCCGGTCGGCGGACGCCCCCGCTCCGGTCAGCAGGATGGTCGGCACCAGCGGTTCGGTGAAGAGGGGCAGCGCGAAGTCCAGGTCCAGGCTCGCGGTGACGACCGCGATCACCGGGGCCACGGGCTGGCCCAGTGCGGCCCGCCGCTCCGCGAACGCCTCACGGGCGCGGGCAGGGCGGTAGCCCTCCTGCCGGACTGTCTCCGCGCCCACCACCACGACGTCCGCGAGACCGCGCAGCACCCCGAAGATCCGCATGTCGGCGGCGCTCGACAGCTGCTTCGAGTGCCCCTCGTGGTGGGCCGCGCCGTCCAGCGAGCTGACCATGTTGGCGCGCAGCCACGGGGCGCGGTCCCGCGAGGCGCCGCCCGCCACGCCGCCGCTGTCCGCGTCGCGGCCACCGGCACCGGCCGCGTCACCCGTACCGGCCGCGTCACCCGTACCGGCCGTACCGCCCGTGCCGGCCGCGTCACCCGTACCGGCCGTACCGCCCGTGCCGTCGGCCGGCGGCCGGTCAGCCGCCCGGTTCGACCCGGGCACCGGATACGCGTAGGCCTCCGCCAGCTCGTCCAGCGTCCACTCACGATCGAGGTGCCCGGACGGCTCGGCGGCGGAGAGTTCGGCAGCGGAAGGGAACAGACGTCGCATGGGCCGCAGTCTGGCACGAGGCCTCGCCGACCGGACGGGGGTGCCCCCGGTTCGGCACGTACTACCCTGGACAGCTGTGTCGTCCTCCACCGCGTCCCCCGCCGCCTCCGCCGCCTCCGCCGCCGAGCCCAGTCCGATAGCCGGCCCGCCGGACGACCGGATCCCCGCGGCGCTCTCCGAGCGCGCCCCGCACGTCCCCGCCGAGCATCTGGTCGCGGAGATGGTGCCGCCGCCGCGCTTCCAGACAGCGCGCTTCGAGACATACGTGCCGGACTCCGGGCAGCCCAGCCAGGCCGAGGCCGTACGGGTGCTGAGTGGCTTCGCGGCCGGGCTCGGCGGGGCGAGCGCGGCGGGCGGCGGGGCCAGGCGGCGCTGGTTCGCCAAGAAGCCCGAGCCGCCCCAGGGCCCGCGCGGCGTCTACCTCGACGGCGGCTACGGCGTCGGCAAGACTCACCTGCTCGCCTCCCTCTGGCACGCGACCCCGGCCGCGCCCGAGTACAAGGCGTTCGGCACCTTCGTGGAGCTGACCAACCTGGTCGGCGCGCTCGGCTTCCAGCAGACCGTCGTGACGCTGAGCGGCCACCGGCTGCTGTGCATCGACGAGTTCGAGCTCGACGATCCCGGCGACACCGTACTGGTCTCCAGCCTGCTGGCCCGGCTGGTCGAGGCGGGCGTGGCGCTGGCCGCGACCTCGAACACGCTCCCGGGCAAGCTCGGCGAGGGCAGGTTCGCCTCCGCCGACTTCCTGCGGGAGATCCAGGGCCTGTCCGCGCGCTTCCGGTCACTGCGGATCGACGGCGAGGACTACCGGCACCGCGGCATGCCGGACGCGCCGCCTCCGTTTTCCGACGACCAGGTGACCCGCGCCGCGTACCGGACGCCGGGCACCTCGCTGGACGACTTCCCGACGCTGCTCGACCACCTCGCCAAGGTGCACCCGAGCCGGTACGGCGCGATGTGCGCCGGCATCGAGGCCGTCTGCCTGACCGACGTCCAGCCGGTGCCGGACCAGTCCACGGCGCTGCGGCTGGTCGTGCTGGCCGACCGGCTGTACGACCGGGAGGTGCCGGTGCTCGCCTCCGGGATGCCGTTCGACCGGCTGTTCAGCGAGGAGATGCTCGCGGGCGGCTACCGGAAGAAGTACTACCGGGCGATCTCCCGGCTCACCGCGCTGGCGCGCGAGGCGAAGAGCCTCGTCGAGGCGTAGCCCGCAGCCGCGTCCGAGGACGCGCGTCACCCCGTCGCGCCATTGCGACGCGTCGTGACGCACCTGGTTCCCGCGAGGCCGACTGCGTGATAAACACACACGTCAGATCTTCCGTCCGCCAACGGGAAGTGACCCTCATGTCCACAACACGTCGTCAGGTCCTGGCACGCACCGGCGCCTTGGGCGCGGGAATCGCGTTCGCCGGGAGCATCTCGGAGATCTTCGCCGGCACGGCCTCCGCCCAGGGACTCGGAGACGGCGGCTACGGTCCGCTCGTCCCCGACCCCGACGGACTGCTCGATCTGCCCAGAGGCTTCCGCTACCGGGTGCTGTCCCGCGAGGGCGACCCGCTCCGCTCCGGCGAGGGCAAGGTGCCCAGCAACCACGACGGCATGGCGGCCTTCCCCGGCCGCCACGGCAACGTGCACCTGGTCAGAAACCACGAGAACCGCCCCACCGCCGCGATCCGGGTCCCCGCCGTCGAGGGCCTCACCTACGACCCGATGGCCATGGGCGGCTGTACGGCCCTGGAGCTGAACAAGCACAACCGGCCGCTCGGTGAGCGGGTCGCCATCGCGGGCACCTCCACCAACTGCGCCGGCGGCCCGACCCCCTGGCACACCTGGCTGACCTGCGAGGAGAACGAGGACAAGGCCGGCACCAACGGCTACACCAAGGACCACGGCTTCATCTTCGAGGTCGACCCCTACGATCCGCGCCGCACCGGCGCCGTCCCGCTCACCGCCATGGGCCGGTTCCAGCACGAGGCGATCGCCATCGATCCGGACAACGGCGTCGTCTACGAGACCGAGGACGCCTTCGACAAGCCGTTCGGGCTGTTCTACCGCTTCCTGCCCGAGAAGCCGCGCGGCGGTCGCGGCTCGCTGCGCGCGGGCGGCCGGCTCCAGGCCATGAGGGTGCCCGGCGTGCCCGACCTGTCGGCCGTGCAGGAGATCGGCGCTGCCTTCGACCACATCGAGTGGGTGCCGGTCCCCGACCCGCTCGCCAAGCAGACCCCGGTCCGGCTCCAGGACTTCGGCACAAAGGGCATCACCCACGCCCAGAAGCTTGAAGGCTGTTACTGGGGCGGCTCGTCCGTCTACTTCGTCTCCAGCTTCGCGAAGCGCTCGAACGGCTCCGCCGCCGACCACTTCGGCCAGGTGTGGCGGCTCGACCCCGAGCACCGCCGGCTCACCCTGGTGGCCGCCTTCGGGCCGAGCACCGACATCCAGCTGCCCGGCGAGTCCCCGGACAACATCACCCTCGCGCCCAGCGGCGGCCTGATGGTGTGCGAGGACGGCGGCGGCGCGCAGCACGTCTACGGGCTCACCAAGCGCGGGCAGGTCTACCCGATGGCCCGGAACCGGCAGAACATCGGCACGCCGGAAGAGCCGGAGTGGGGCGAGTTCGCAGGGGTCACGTTCTCGCCCGATCACAGCACGATGTATGTCAACTGCTACACGCCGGGGACGACGTTCGCGGTTACGGGGCGGTGGCATCACTAGGGCGGTGACCAGCGGGGTTGCGCGGGCCTTCGGCCGTGCTGTCTTCAAGCGCTGGGGGCGCCTCCCGGCCGGAGGCCGGGGGAGGGCTGAATTTCAGCCTGTCCGGCGCTTGAGGACAGCCGTCCACCGGGCGGACCCGGCCATCGCGCACCCGTCAGCCCGAACAGGCCGTGCGCTGACCCTCCTGCCACTCGCACACCGGGCACAGCGTCGCGCCCCGGCTGGAGGCCGGCCGCTCCGTCGGCTTGCCGCACTGCACGCAGTCCGCGAAGGGTTCGCCGGGAGCGCCATCGCTCCGGGCATCGGCGTCGCCCGGCGTACCCGCGTCACGCGTGATGTCGTCCATGCGCCCGACCCTCGTACGAATCGCGCGAGCGATCAAGTCGCCCCAGCCGCGTGGGGCCGGGCCGGGCCAGTCGATGGTTCAGGACCGTCGCGAGCTGAGCACACACCCCACCGCCGTCGCCGCACCGGCGGCCACCGCCCCGACCACGAACGGCAGCAGCGGCATCGGCACCGTCCCGTGGGCCGAGCCGGTGACCAGGCCCTTCATCGCGGCGTTCGCGGGCGATCCGCTGACCACCAGGACCATCAGGGCGGCCATCATCGTGGACAGCACCGCCCAGCCGCTGCTGCGCAGCAGCGGCCAGTTGCACAGCACGCCGACGGCCAGGCCGCACAGCACGCACGCCAGCATGGCGAGCAGCCCGGCGCCGGCGGCCGACAGGGGCGGGACGCGGACCTGCCCGTCCGTACTTTTGGGGTCGCTGATCAGCGCGACAAGGAGGGTCGCGACCGTGCCCAGGGCGACGGCGAAGCCCAGCGCGGTCAGTACACACGCGAGGTGCACCCGGGCCGGACTCGTCGCCGCGGCGCAGCAGTTGCGGGCGGCGGCGGGCTCGTTGGTGACGCAGATCCGGACCAGCCAGGCGGTGGCAGGGAGCAGCGCGGCGGCTGCGTAGCCGAGCGAGTCGAGGATCGGCTGCCCGCCCTGTACGCCGACGACCAGGAAGACCACGTAGAGGAGCACCGGCGGCAGCCAGCGGTGCGAGCGGAGCAGCAGGGCCGCTTGGTAGCGGAGCAGGGCGGTCACTGGTGATCGGGCCTCTTCGTTGATGCGTCGGTCCCGGCGCCGGGGGCGGCGGCCGCGTTCGAGACGACGACGGTGCCGGTGGCTGTGGCAGCGGTACCGGTGGCTGTGGCAGCGGTGCCGGTGGCTGTGGCAGCGGTACCGGTGGCTGTGGCAGCGGTACCGGTGGCTGTGGCAGCGGTACCGGTGGCTGTGGCAGCGGTAC
>NZ_JAYMZR010000178.1:0-5721 GCF_035828615.1 Streptomyces sp. H27-D2
TACGGGAGCCAGCAGCGGCGGCCCGGACTGCGAGTGGCGTCGGGCCTTCTCGGAAGGCTCGGGGGCGGTAGCGGCGGCCATGGTGTCTCCTCGGCAGATCGATCCTCTTCTGTAATGATTACATACTCAGCGCTGCGGACGCGAGTACGCCGCCCACCAGCGTGATCGCCGAGCCCGGTGCGGTGATGCCGAGCGTCCGCAGCCGCCGGTAGAGCAAGGCCGTCGTGAGCGCCAGGGGCACGGACGAGGCGAACAGCAGGAAGGCGCCCAGCCTGATCGCGGTGCCGTGCGCCTGGGCGTAGTTCAAGACCTCCAGGCCGGAGGCGTCGGGGTGCGGGGTGGAGCGGTTGACGACGACGGCGGCGATCGTCAGGACGGCGTAAGCCAGTACGGGAGCCAGCAGCGGCGGCCCGGACTGCGAGTGGCGTCGGGCCTTCTCGGAAGGCTCGGGGGCGGTAGCGGCGGCCATGGTGTCTCCTCGGCAGATCGATCCTCTTCTGTAATGATTACATACTTTGAACGATTATTAAACGGATATGATGTCGTCATGACTACGAGTAGTGAGAGTGCGAGGTCCAGGTCGCAGGGCGGCGCCGCTTTTCTCCTGGCCCAGCTCGGCGCGCATGCGACCGCCCTGTTCACGGAGCGGGTACGTCGGCTCGATCTGACGCCGGCGCAGGCCGGCCTGCTGCGTACGCTGGCCGGCAGCCCGGGACGCAGTCAGCGCGAGATCGCCGAGGAACTCGGAATGGCGGCCAGCCGGTTCGTCCCGTTCGCCGACGAACTGGAGAAGCACGGGCTGATCGAGCGCCGCAAGAACCCCAAGGACCGCCGCCTGCACGCGCTGCACCTGACGGAACGCGGGGACAGGCTGCTCGGGGAACTGCGCGAGGCGGGGGCGGCCCACGAGCAGCAGGTGTGCGAGGCACTCACCCCCGAGGAGCACCGTCAGCTGACGGCGCTGCTGCGGCGCATGGCCGAGCAGCAGAAACTCACCCCGGGGGCCCACCCCGGCTACCGGACGCCCCAGACCTGAGTCGTCATTCCGGGGGCGGCTCTCGGGGACCGTGTCCAGGATTCGAGGTCAAGGCCCGTTCCGCGCTTGCCCACCCTGCCGGACAGCCCTAGCACTGGCACTGGCAGGCCCCGGCCCCCGCCGGGACTCCGGCCTCTTCCTGCGCCGTCTTCAGCTTCTTCCCTGTCGGGCGTCGGCCAGCGCCGACCATGACCCCACGCCGGTTTGTGGTCCCCGGCTCCGCTGGAGCCGGGGACCACAAACGTCAGTCACTTGGGCATCAGTTGCAGATGCCCAAGTAGGTCGAGGAGATCCAGACTCCCGAGGGGCCTCCCCACAGGTTTCCCTTCCGCCACACGCCGCTGCTGTCCGTGATGTTGAACCCCTGGCCGGCGTTCACCTGCCCCAACCGTGATCCGGGCGAGGAGCTGGGAGCGTTGTGGTACCAGACGTTGTTGCCAGTGACACAGGTGTACGACAGCGCGCCGAGCGACGCAGCACCCGCAGCGGCCTGCTGCCGATGAGACGCGGCATCCTGTCCGGCGGCCTGCGCCGAGGTGCCACCCAACGCGAGCCCGCCGACCGCCAGCGCCAATGAGACACCAATCGCGGCCCTCTTGACCGATGAAAACATAGGAATCCTCCCTTAACGTCTTTCCCTTGATCCGAACGAGGACCGTGACGCCTCGTCGGCTCCTACCTGGTCTAGCGGAAAAGGGTTGTTCAGAATCGTGGCCGTGGAACCTAACAAACGGATCCCGAACAACGAGCGGCAAGACCAGCGCAGGAGTGCGGGGCGGGTGGTCAACCCGCATCAGGTCGGTGAAGGGCTTGACCCGGCGAACGCTCGGTTGGCGGCGGTCCTCGAGGGACCGGCTGCGTCCCCAAAACGCAGACCAGCTCCGCCCCTACGACACCGGCGCCGGCTCTGCACGTGAGTCTGGAGTCCGGGAACCACCGATCGACGGGTTCCGGAGCCGGGGCGGCGATTAGGGGCAGGGCGCGCGGTAGGCCACGCCGGGGAAGTAGCGCTCCCATTGTTGTGAGGTGACCGTGGGGTGGGCGGATTCGCAGGCCCGTGTCATGGCGCGGTGAGGATCGGCCTCCCAGACCTGGGCGGTGTGGTCCGCGCTGGCGGTGACGATCGTCCGGCCCTGGAGGGAGAACGCCACCGCGGTGACCGCACCGGTATGACCGGTCAACATGGCCTGCTGGGAGGGGTGGCGCAGGTCGACTACGTTCCACGTGCGGACGGAACGGTCATCGCTGGCGGAGGCGAGGGTGCGTCCGTCGGGGCTGAACGCCACCGAGGCCACTACGTCGGCGTGGCCGGTGAGTGGGGCAAGCTGACCGGGGCGCCGCGGGTCGGTGACGTTCCACAGGCGAATGGTCCGGTCATCGCTGCCCGAGGCGAGGGTGCGTCCGTCGGGGCTGAACGCCAGGCAGTCGACGAAGTCCCGGTGACCGGTGAGGGTGGCGAGCCGGCCGGGGTGCTGCGGGTCGCTCACGTCCCACAGCCGAGCGGTGTGGTCGTAACTGCCGGTGGCCAGAGTGTGTCCATCGGGGCTGAAGACGACGGAGAACACGGTGTCGGTGTGGCCGGTCAGCACGGACAGGAGCACCGGGCGGCGCGCATCGGCCACGTTCCACAGTCGGATGGTGCGGTCGCGGCCGGTCGAGGCGAGGGTGTGTCCGTCCGGACTGAACGCCACGGAACTGACGGTGTCGGTGTGGCCGGTCAGCACGGACAACCGGGTCGGGTGCCGCCTGTCGGACACGTCCCACAGGCGCACGGTCCGGTCGAAACTGCCCGTGGCCAGCGTCCGGCCGTCGGAGCCGACGGCCACTGAGCTGACTACCTGGGTGTGACCGACCAGTTGCGTCGTCAGAGTGCTCACCAATCCGTTGCGTGCCGCGTCGGAGGGAACGAGCCGGTACGCGGCCAGGCTGAGCTGAACGGCGAGCGGCGGATCGGTGTAGCGCAGGGCGACCGCCTTGGCGGAGACCTCCCGGGACAGGGCCACATTGCGCTGTCCGGTCGCCACCCGCTGCGCGTGCAGGGCGTAGCCGACGCCGGCCACGGCCGCCACGAGCAGGACCATCAGCAGCGCGACGAGATGCCTCAGCTGCCGGACCCGACGACGCGCGATGGCGTTCCGGGCGCGCTCGGCAGCCCCGCAGGCGTCGAGGAACCGTTGTTCGCGAGCGGTGAGCGCGATGGTGCCGGCACCGATCAATTCCTGGGCGCCGGCCAGACGCGTGCCGCGGTAGAGGACGTCGGGGTCACGGCCCAGGGACTCCCACACCTGCGTGGCGTCGGTCAGCTGCCGGTGCAGACGCAGCCCGTCCCGGTCTTCGGCCAGCCAGCGGCTGAGCCGTGGCCAGCAGCCGATGAGTGCCTCATGGGTGATCTCCACCCGGTCCTGACCGAGGGTGAGCAGCCGGGCGTGGGCGGCGCGTTCCAGGACAACCGCGGTGTCCGGTCCGGTGTCGTCGAGTTCGTCACGCGGCACCCGGCGCTTGGTGTCCTCGGTTCCCTCACCGAGGGCGGTCAGCCGGAGGAAGATCTGCCGGGCGAGAGTGCACTGGGAGGCGTCCAGCGTCGCGTAGAACGATTCCGCGGTCTGGGCGAGCGCGCCCTGGAAGCCGCCGGCCGCCTGGAAGGCTTCCAGCGTCAGCATGGTGCCGCGTCTGCGCCGCCATGTCTCCAACAGGGCGTGGGACAGCAAGGGCAGGACGCCCGCCCGGTCGTGGGCATGTGCCGTCAGCGCTGCCAGCAGCGCGCCCTCCACCCGGTATCCAGCGCGCAGGGCAGGCTCGGTAATGGCCCGGCGCAGCTCGTCGGTGCTCATCGGTCCGACCGCGATCTGCGCGTCGCGCAGTGCCTCGATCAGATCCGCGTGACGTGTGCAGTGCGCGTAGAAATCCGCGCGAACGCCCAGCAGCACGCGGCACCGGCTGTTGCGCGTCTGTGCGGCGGTGACGAGGGCGGCGATGAACGCAGTGCGTTCCTCCGGGTCGCGGCACACGGTGAAGACCTCCTCGAACTGGTCGATCACCAGCACGATGTCGGTCTGCGGCGGTCGGTCGGCCAGGAACTGGCGCACCACCCGGTGCAGATTGAACCGGTCCGCCGCGAGCTCGTCGCGCAGTGCTCCCGCGGACATCCCGCCGAGGCCGGCGAGCTGGATCGCGCACTCTTCCAGCGGGTGCGGCCCGGGGGTGAGGACCACCGCGGCCCAACTGTCGCCCTCCGCACGCAGGCGCGGGAGCAGGCCGGCCCGCAGGAGGGAGGACTTGCCCGATCCGGAGGCCCCGAAGACCGCCAGGAACCGCTGTTGCGACAGCCTGGTCGTGACGTCCTCGACCAGCCGCTCACGGCCGAAATACCGGTCGGCGTCCTGAGGCTGGAACGCCGAGAGACCCACGTACGGTGGCGTTTCGGATTCCGGAGTGGAACCCGCCGCTGCGTGTGCCGCGTCCGCGGCGAGTTCCACGGCGAGTTCCGCGGCCAGGTCGTGCCAGCGCTGCTCCCACTGTGCCGTGTCGCCGTCGCAGGCGCGCACGTACGCCAGCGTCACCGCCAGGGTGGGCAGCTTTCGGCCGCCGGCCGCGTCCGACAAGGTGGCGATCGAGTAGTGCGCGCGCTCCGACAGTTGACGGTAGGTCGGATGGGCGGCCTTCTGGCGCAACCGGCGCAGGTCCGCGGCGAACCGCAACAGCGCGGTGTCCCCCGCGTCCAGTGGACGTTCCCCACGGGGCACGGCCTGCACCTCTTCCTTGTTTCCCTGATTGTTCAGCATTCGCCGGGCCCGCACCAGACTGCCCGGTTCGGGGACCTGCCGTCCGGGTTTCCCTGATTGTTCAGCATTCGCCGGGCCCGCACCAGACTGCCCGGTTCGGGGACCTGCCGTCCGGGAATCGGCCGGACGTCCGCTGCCGCGCCTTCCCTTACCGTGCGCGCCGTGGTCCCTGCATCCGTCGCATCGATTCCGTAAAGCACCCGGGGTCGGCCTTTTCAGGTTCCTTGAAATGCTTGCGAAATATTCTCTTTTCTGTGGCCGGTATTCTTTCTTTGGGGCCCTTGAATTCTTTTGGGGGAATGTGGTTCCGTCTTTTTGAGGGGTTGGCTGTCCGGTCATCCGCAGATCTGAGTTGGGAGATCTCATGACTGTCACGAAACTTTTTGAGCGGCTCGCTGGAAACGGTCTGCAGCAGCACCTGCACGCCGAGCGACAGCCGTCGAGGAAGGGTGCGTCCCGCGGTACGAAAGCTGTGCTTGGGACTCGCAGTGCCGCAACGGGCGTTGTCAACTTGGCTGTGACCGGTCCGGCGACGTCACCGGTGATCGTCAGAACTGGCCCCATCTGGTCCTGATGCCACTGCCGGAATGCATGATCGTGCACGTGTTGCCCGTGCCCATCAGTGCACGGCGTCTCGAGGGGTGCCGACAGAGCCAGCCGCTCGGCCGAGGGTGCGGCCGAGCGGGATGACCCCCGCACCGGGGCGCGCGAGGGGCTGACCTTCGAAGAGGCGATCGCCTGCCTGACCGCGTAACCCACTTTCAGATGGAACCGGGGTCGGCCTCCGGGGCCGGAGGCCGCTCGTCCAGCGCGGGCTTGGCTTTCGCCGGTTCCGCAGGCGGCACCACCGATGGCGCGGGCTGCTGGGCCCTTTCCAGGAACCGCAGCAGTTCCACCGGGAAC
>NZ_JAYMZR010000179.1:1994-5298 GCF_035828615.1 Streptomyces sp. H27-D2
GTTCGTTCGGGTCGGGCACGCTGTTGGGTGTCTGAGGGTGCAAGCTTCGCTTGTGTCTTCGGTCGCCGGCCCCGGTGCTCCATCCCTAGCGGGATGGGTGACGGGTGACTGGTCGTTGTTTGAGAACTGCACAGTGGACGCGAGCATCTGTAGGCCAAGTTTTTAAGGGCGCACGGTGGATGCCTTGGCACCAGGAACCGATGAAGGACGTGGGAGGCCGCGATAGGCCCCGGGGAGCTGTCAACCGAGCTTTGATCCGGGGGTGTCCGAATGGGGAAACCCGGCAGTCGTCATGGGCTGTCACCCGCTGCTGAATATATAGGCAGTGTGGAGGGAACGCGGGGAAGTGAAACATCTCAGTACCCGCAGGAAGAGAAAACAACCGTGATTCCGGGAGTAGTGGCGAGCGAAACTGGATGAGGCCAAACCGTAGGCGTGTGATACCCGGCAGGGGTTGCGCTTACGGGGTTGTGGGAGTGCACTGGATCGGTCTGCCGGCTGGTCGGAGAGTCAGAAACCGTATGGATAGGCGAAGGACATGCGAAAGGTCCGGCGTAGAGGGTAAGACCCCCGTAGCTGAAATCTGTACGGCTCTCTTGAGCATTTCCCAAGTAGCACGGGGCCCGAGAAATCCCGTGTGAATCTGGCGGGACCACCCGCTAAGCCTAAATATTCCCTGGTGACCGATAGCGGATAGTACCGTGAGGGAATGGTGAAAAGTACCGCGGGAGCGGAGTGAAATAGTACCTGAAACCGTGTGCCTACAAGCCGTGGGAGCGTCGCTGGGTGTGCTTGCACATTCAGTCGTGACTGCGTGCCTTTTGAAGAATGAGCCTGCGAGTTTGCGGTATGTGGCGAGGTTAACCCGTGTGGGGAAGCCGTAGCGAAAGCGAGTCCGAATAGGGCGTTTGAGTCGCGTGCCCAAGACCCGAAGCGGAGTGATCTAGCCATGGGCAGGTTGAAGCGCGGGTAAGACCGCGTGGAGGACCGAACCCACCAGGGTTGAAAACCTGGGGGATGACCTGTGGTTAGGGGTGAAAGGCCAATCAAACTCCGTGATAGCTGGTTCTCCCCGAAATGCATTTAGGTGCAGCGTCGTGTGTTTCTTGCCGGAGGTAGAGCACTGGATAGGCGATGGGCCCTACCGGGTTACTGACCTTAGCCAAACTCCGAATGCCGGTAAGTGAGAGCGCGGCAGTGAGACTGTGGGGGATAAGCTCCATGGTCGAGAGGGAAACAGCCCAGAGCATCGACTAAGGCCCCTAAGCGTGTGCTAAGTGGGAAAGGATGTGGAGTCGCACAGACAACCAGGAGGTTGGCTTAGAAGCAGCCATCCTTGAAAGAGTGCGTAATAGCTCACTGGTCAAGTGATTCCGCGCCGACAATGTAGCGGGGCTCAAGCACACCGCCGAAGTCGTGTCATTCCAGCATGTACCCCCAACGGGGGCTGGGATGGGTAGGGGAGCGTCGTGTGCCGGGTGAAGCAGCCGCGGAAGCGAGTTGTGGACGGTTCACGAGTGAGAATGCAGGCATGAGTAGCGATACACACGTGAGAAACGTGTGCGCCGATTGACTAAGGGTTCCTGGGTCAAGCTGATCTGCCCAGGGTAAGTCGGGACCTAAGGCGAGGCCGACAGGCGTAGTCGATGGACAACCGGTTGATATTCCGGTACCCGCTTTGAAACGCCCAGTATCGAATCCATTGATGCTAAGGCCGTGAAGCCGTCCTGGAGCCTTCGGGCAAAGGGGAGTGGTGGAGCCGCCGGTCCAAGGTGGTAGTAGGTAAGCGATGGGGTGACGCAGGAAGGTAGTCCAGCCCGGGCGGTGGTAGTCCCGGGGTAAGGGTGTAGCCCGAGAGATAGGCAAATCCGTCTCTCGTTGAAGGGTGAGACCTGATGCCGAGCCGATTGTGGTGAAGTGGATGATCCTATGCTGTCGAGAAAAGCCTCTAGCGAGTTTCATGGCGGCCCGTACCCTAAACCGACTCAGGTGGTCAGGTAGAGAATACCGAGGCGTTCGGGTGAACTATGGTTAAGGAACTCGGCAAAATGCCCCCGTAACTTCGGGAGAAGGGGGGCCATCACTGGTGATGAGTCTTGCACTCTGAGCTGGGGGTGGCCGCAGAGACCAGCGAGAAGCGACTGTTTACTAAAAACACAGGTCCGTGCGAAGCCGTAAGGCGATGTATACGGACTGACGCCTGCCCGGTGCTGGAACGTTAAGGGGACCGGTTAGTGCGCTTTCGGGCGTGCGAAGCTGAGAACTTAAGCGCCAGTAAACGGCGGTGGTAACTATAACCATCCTAAGGTAGCGAAATTCCTTGTCGGGTAAGTTCCGACCTGCACGAATGGCGTAACGACTTCTCGACTGTCTCAACCATAGGCCCGGTGAAATTGCACTACGAGTAAAGATGCTCGTTTCGCGCAGCAGGACGGAAAGACCCCGGGACCTTTACTACAGTTTGATATTGGTGTTCGGTTCGGCTTGTGTAGGATAGGTGGGAGACTGTGAAGCTTGGACGCCAGTTCAGGTGGAGTCGTCGTTGAAATACCACTCTGGTCGTGCTGGATGTCTAACCTGGGTCCGTGATCCGGATCAGGGACAGTGTCTGATGGGTAGTTTAACTGGGGCGGTTGCCTCCTAAAGAGTAACGGAGGCGCCCAAAGGTTCCCTCAGCCTGGTTGGCAATCAGGTGTTGAGTGTAAGTGCACAAGGGAGCTTGACTGTGAGACCGACGGGTCGAGCAGGGACGAAAGTCGGGACTAGTGATCCGGCGGTGGCTTGTGGAAGCGCCGTCGCTCAACGGATAAAAGGTACCCCGGGGATAACAGGCTGATCTTCCCCAAGAGTCCATATCGACGGGATGGTTTGGCACCTCGATGTCGGCTCGTCGCATCCTGGGGCTGGAGTCGGTCCCAAGGGTTGGGCTGTTCGCCCATTAAAGCGGTACGCGAGCTGGGTTTAGAACGTCGTGAGACAGTTCGGTCCCTATCCGCTGCGCGCGCAGGAATATTGAGAAGGGCTGTCCCTAGTACGAGAGGACCGGGACGGACGAACCTCTGGTGTGCCAGTTGTCCTGCCAAGGGCATGGCTGGTTGGCTACGTTCGGAAAGGATAACCGCTGAAAGCATCTAAGCGGGAAGCCTGCTTCGAGATGAGTATTCCCACCCCCTTTGAGGGGTTAAGGCTCCCAGGAGACTACTGGGTTGATAGGCCAGGTGTGGAAGCCCTGTAAGGGGTGGAGCTGACTGGTACTAATAGGCCGAGGGCTTGTCCTCAGTTGCTCGCGTCCACTGTGTAGTTC
>NZ_JAYMZR010000180.1:0-5144 GCF_035828615.1 Streptomyces sp. H27-D2
ACGTGGCCGGTCCTGGTCTGGCCCGCGGCTACAACGGCCGTCCGGACCTGACCGCCGAACGCTTCGTGGCCTGCCCGTTCGTACCCGGCGCACGGATGTACCGTTCGGGCGACCTGGCCCGCTGGACCGCTGAGGGGCAGTTGGAGTTCGCCGGCCGCGCGGACGACCAGGTCAAGATCCGCGGCTTCCGCGTCGAGCCCGGCGAGGTCGAATCCGCCCTCGCCTCCCACCCCGACGTCGGCCAGGCCGCAGTCGTGGTCCGCGAAGACCGGCCCGGCGAGAAGCGCCTGATCGCGTATGTCGTTCCTGCGGTCGCTGCCGAGCTTGACAGCACAGGGTTGCGAGCCTTCGCCGGTTCTCACCTGCCGGAGTACATGGTTCCTGCCGCGGTGGTGGTGCTGGAGGCACTACCGCTCACCGCCAACGGCAAGCTTGACCGGAGCGCCTTGCCCGCCCCCGAGCCGGAGAACCACACCGGGGGTCGTGCTCCTGAGACGCCTGTCGAGGCGTTGTTGTGTGGGTTGTTTGGTGAGGTGTTGGGTCTGGAGCGGGTGGGGGTCGAGGACGGCTTCTTTGCGCTGGGTGGGGACTCGATCATGTCGATGTTGTTGGTGTCGAATGCGCGGCGGGCGGGGTTGGTGATCAGTTCTCGTCAGGTGTTCGAGCGGCGGACGCCGGGGGGTCTGGCGGTTGTGGCGGTCGCGGCGGATGGCGTGGTGGTCGGCGGCGGGGTTTCCGGCGTTGGTGAGGTGCCGCTGACTCCGGTGATGCGTGAGCTGTTGGAACGGGTCGGCCAGGAGGAAGCGGGCCGGGTTGTCCAGTCGAGTGTGGTGGTTGCTCCGGCTGGTATGGACTTGGCGATCTTGGTGGGTGCGGTGCAGGTGGTGATGGATCAGCACGATGTGCTGCGGGCGCGGTTGGAGGGTGGTCCGGGGCCGCGGTTGGTGGTGCCCGAGGTGGGGTCGGTTTCCGTCGGGGCGTGGGTGCGTCGGGTGGATGCAGCTGGTGTGGAGGGTGAGGACCTGCGTCGTTTCGTAAATGAGCAGGTGCGGTTGGCGGTGGGGAGGTTGGATCCGCGGGCCGGTGTGATGCTGCAAGTGGTGTGGCTCGATGCGGGGCCGGACGTGCTGGGGCGGCTGTTGATGGTGGTCAGTCACCTGGTGGTGGACACGGTGTCCTGGCAGGCGTTGCTGCCCGATCTGTCGGATGCGTATGAGGCGTTGGCTGCGGGCAGGGCCGCATCGTTGGCTCCGGTTTCGACGTCGTTCCGGCATTGGGCGGGTGAGGTGTCGGTGCAGGCCGGCGGTGGGGAGCGGCTGGCGGAGCTGCCGCGGTGGGCTGCCGTGCTGCGGGGTTCTGATCCGTTGCTGACTACGTTGCCGGTGGAGGTGGGCCGGGATGTGGGCGCCACGGTGCGGGAGGTTTCGGTGACCGTTCCCGCCGAGGTCACCGCGGCTCTGCTGACCGGTGTGCCGGCCGCCTTCCACGCCGGGGTCGATGATGTGTTGCTGTCGGGGTTGGCCGCTGCGGTCGCGGCGTGGAAGGGCGCGGAGGTCGCGGGCGGGTTCCTGGTGGATGTGGAGGGTCATGGCCGGGTGTCGTTGAGCGGGGAGGTGGATCTTTCCCGCACGGTGGGCTGGTTCACCAGCGTGCATCCGGTCCGCCTCGATGCCGGACCGGCCGACATCGGCGAGGTGCGGGCGGGGGGTGCGGCTGCGGGGCGGGTGGTGAAGCGGGTCAAGGAGCAACTGCGGGCGGTCCCGGGGGACGGGCTGGGCTACGGCATGCTGCGCTACCTCAACCCCGAGACCAGTTACACACTCGCTGCCCTGCCGTCCGCGCAGATCGGCTTCAACTACCTCGGTCGCGTCCCTGACATCGCAGCGGACGGCTCCCGGACGATGCGGGAGTGGGTGCCGACCGGTGAGGTCGGGCCCGGCGCGGGCACGCCTGGACAGTTCCCGGTGATGCATGCCCTGGAGGTTCTGGGTATGGTCCACGACGTGCCCGGGGGTCCGGAGCTGACGCTGAGCCTGGTCTGGCCGGAGCGGATTCTGGATGAGGCGGAGGTGCAGGCCCTGCTCGATGGCTGGGCGGCGATGCTGGCCGGATTCGCGGCTCACGCCTCCCGCCCCGGCAGCGGGGGGCACACGCCTTCCGACTTCCCCCTTGTGGAGCTGGAGCAGCCGCAGGTCGAGGAACTGGAGGCAGCGGCACCGCAGTTGGTGGAGGTGCTGCCGGTCTCGCCATTGCAGGAGGGCCTGCTCTTCCACGCCCTGTTCGACGAACAAGGCACAGATGTCTACGTCGAACAGATGGTCCTCACTCTTGAGGGACCGTTGGATACGGCAGTACTGCGGGCGTCCTGGCAGGCGTTGCTGGATCGGCACGTGACGTTGCGTGCGGGTTTCCGGCAGTTGCCCGGGATGCGGCAGCCCGTTCAGGTGATCGCCCGCGAGGTGAATCTTCCCTGGCGGGAGGAGGATCTGTCGGGGCTGGACGGGGAAGCCGCGTGGGCGGAGTCGGAGCGGATCGGGGTCGAGGAGCGTGCCCGGCGCTTCGATCTGGCGCAGCCGCCGCTGCTGAAAGTGTTGCTGGTCAAGGTCGGGCCAGACCGCTACCGCATGATGGTGACGCTGCATCACATTTTGTTGGATGGTTGGTCGTTGCCGATTCTGATGCGTGAGTTGTGGGCCTGCTACGCGGCGGGCGGCAGTGCGGGTGGTCTGCCCCCAGTGGCGCCGTATCGCGATTACCTGGCCTGGTTGTCCCGTCAGGACAAGCAAGCCGCCCGCGAGGCGTGGCAGCAGGCGCTGGCCGGGGCGGAGGAACCGACCCTCGTCGCACCGATCGAGCCGGACCCGGAGACGACGTCCGGTTCCGTATCCCGCGAGACGGGCGCGGAGCTGGCAGGGGCGCTCAACGGCCTGGCCCGTGATCACGGGTTGACGTTGAACACGGTGGTGCAGGCTGCTTGGGCTGTGGTGGTCGGGCAGTTGGTGGGGCGTCGTGATGTGGTGTTCGGTGCGACGGTGGCGGGGCGGCCGGCGGATCTGCCGGGCATGGAGGACATGCTGGGGTTGTTCATCAACACCGTTCCTGTGCGGGTGAGTTTCGATCCGGCGCAGACGATCGCCGAGCTGCTGACCGGGTTGCAGGCCCAGCAGTCGGCGCTGCTGGACCACCAGCACCTGGGACTCACGGAAATCCAGCGGCTGGCCGGCCCCGGCGCGACCTTCGACACCTTGATGGCGTACGAGAACTTCCCCTCGGGCGCGAACGGACCCAAACCGTCGGGTGCGGAATCGCAGGAGTTCGGCTCCGGTGGTGTGAGGGTCACCGAGGCCGGGACACGGGAGTCGGTCAACTATCCGCTGTGGTTGGTGGTGGATCCGATCGGCGGGCTGCGGATGCGGCTGACGTACCGGTCGGACGTTCTTGACGCGGGGGCGGCCGAGGCGCTGGTCGGCCGGCTGCTGCGGTTGCTTGAGCAGATGACGGCCGATCCGCAGACGAGGGTGGGCCGGATCGGCGTCCTCGACGATGCCGAGCGGTCGCGGGTGGTACGGGAATGGAACGACACCGCTCGTCCGACCGCCTCGGGTTCGCTGCCGGAGCTGTTCGAGGCGCAGGCGGGACGTTCGCCGGAGGCCGTCGCGGTGGTCGACGGGAGCCGGGAGTGGTCGTACGCCGAGCTGAATCAGCTTGCCGATCGGGTGGCCTGCGGACTGATCGCCCGCGGTGTGAGGCGCGGGCACCAGGTCGGCGTGGTGATGGAGCGTTCGGCCGATGTGGTGGCGGTGCTGCTGGGCGTGGCCAAGGCGGGAGCCGGATATGTGCCGGTGAGCCCGGACTGGCCTGCGTTGCGGTCGCGGCTGGTGCTGGAAGGGGCCGCGCTGATCGTGGCGGACCGGGAGCTGACCGACCAGCCGGCCGATGTGGTGCCGGCGCAAGAGCTTCTCGCCGGAGCCGACGGCGTTCCGGGTGTCGGAGTGGCGCCGGACGATGTGGCGTACGTGATGTACACGTCCGGCTCGACGGGTGTGCCGAAGGGGGTGGAGGTCACACATGGCGATGTGACGGCGTTGGCCCGGGACAGCCGGTTCGCGCGGGGGCACGAGTGCGTTCTGGCGCACTCGCCGCAGACGTTCGACGCGTCGACGTATGAGCTGTGGGTGCCGTTGCTGTCCAGTGGCCGAGTGGTGATCGCCCCGGCCGGCGTGTTGACCGCGGGGCTGCTGCGAGAACTCGTCGGCCGGTACGGGATTTCCGCGATGTGGCTGACGGCCGCGCTGTTCCACGTGTTCGCACAGGACGATCCGGGGTGCCTGAGCGACCTGCGCGAGGTGTGGACCGGTGGAGATGCCGTACAGGCGGAGGCGGTGCGCCGGGTGCGGGAGGCGTGCCCGCGTCTGGTGGTCGTGGATGGATACGGGCCGACCGAGACGACGACTTTCGCGACCTCCTTCCGGATGGATCCGGCCGTGGAGGTGCCGGGTTCGGTGCCCATCGGCAAGCCGTTGGACAACATGCGGGTGTACGTCCTGGACGAGTTCCTGCGGCCGCTTCCCCCAGGTCTGCCCGGGGAGCTGTATATCGCCGGTGCCGGTCTGGCGCGCGGTTATGCCGGCCGGCCGGGACTGACCGCGGAGCGGTTCGTGGCCTGCCCGTTCGGTGCCGGCTCCGGCGAGCGGATGTACCGCACCGGAGACGTGGTGCGTTGGACCGACGCGGGTGAGCTGATTTTCGTCGGTCGGGCGGACGCGCAGGTGAAGCTGCGCGGGTACCGGGTCGAGCCGGGCGAGATCGAGGCGGTACTGGCCGATCACCCGGACGTCGGTCAGGCCGCGGTGGTGGTACGGGAGGACCGCCCCGGTGAGAAGCGCCTGGTCGGCTACGTCGTGCCCGATGGACAGGCGCTGGACGGACAGGTGCTGGACGGGCAACTGGTACGCGCGTACGTGGCCGCGGTGCTGCCCGAGCACATGGTGCCGGCGGTGGTACTGGTGCTGGACGCGCTGCCGGTGACGGTGAACGGGAAGGTGGACCGGGCCGCGCTGCCGGCGCCGGACTTCGAGGGGCTGGTTTCCGCGCGTGAGCCGCGGACGGGGGCGGAGACGGCCCTGTGCGTGCTGTTCGCCGGG
>NZ_JAYMZR010000181.1:0-5013 GCF_035828615.1 Streptomyces sp. H27-D2
GATCGGGACGGTCGTCACGGAGGAGGGGCGGCGGGCCGCACGGTCCGCCGCCCCGCCGCTGCTCAGCGGCGGGACGGCCGGACGCGGCCCGACGGCGGGGAGGGTGAACCAGACGGCCTTGCCCGCGCCGTCGGGGTGCGCCCTGACGCCCCAGTTCTCGCTGATCGCGGCGATCAGGTCCAGGCCGCGACCCGTGGTGTCCAGCGGGTCGGCGCTGCGGACCTTCGGCAGCCGCGGGTCGTGGTCGCGTACCGAGACCGTGAGCTGATCGAGCAGCAGGGAGAGCTCCACCGAGCACTGTTTGTCGGTCTCCGCGTGCCGGTGCACGTTGGTCAGCAATTCGGTGACGCCCAGCGCGGCCGGGTCGATCAGCGGATCGAGCTGCCAGTAGCGAAGCTGCGCGGAGACGATTCTGCGGACCTGCCCGATACGGGGCGGCAGTGCCTGGAGCTCCAGCGTGCAATGTCTGCTGGGCCGGCTGATGCTGATCACGGCTGCGACTCCCTGAAGAAGTAGGGCTTGCCCGATTCAGGTGCGGCAATGGGGGATCCAGCAGCGGCGGCTGCTGTGTTCCGCCGGCGATCCGGTTCTCAAGGTGACTGCCGGTGAACCCTTAGTGATAAGACCAGAGTCGACCCGCCCGAGCGGACGCGCAACTCGCGCCGGCTCAGTCCCGGGCCGTGTGCTCGCCCGCGTTGTGCACCGCGTCCAGGAAACGGCGGGCCATCGGCGGCCCCTGCGCTCCGCGCACGGCGTCGGTCCCGCCCAGGGTGAGCAGATACCGGGTGCCGTTCACCGTGGCCAGGGCCCGGCCGCGGGTCGCGAACCACGGCTTGGTCGCATGCACGGACTTGACGGGAGCGCTGTCTATCTCCCGCCCGTAACTCGTCAGCAGCTCCAAGCGGCCGTCTTTGATGAGGACTTGCCCGGCCCGGGTGACGGAGCGCAGCCAGCGTTCGATCCGCACCCCTCTCGCAGTGAACTCGGGTTCCGCCATGCTCAACCGCCTCCTTCAGCTACGCGGCGATTGAGTCCTGCCGTCCCAGCCGCTCTGCTGGCAGTCTGCACGTGACCGGGCCTGTGCACCAGTGCCCATTTATGATCGGGAATGCCCGGCGCACCGTGCGGGGCGGGAGTACGAGCAGGAGGAGCGTCACCGGTGAGCAGTACTGAGCAGACAGAGATCGGCCACCCCACGGTCCCGGTCCCGAATACCGAGCCGATGACGACGGTGGACGTGGACCGCAGCGACCCGGAATACCGGGCCTGGCTGAAGGAAGCGGTACGAAAGGTTCAGGCGGACGCCAACCGCTCCGCCGACACCCACCTGCTGCGCTTCCCGCTCCCCGAGAAATGGGGGATCGACCTCTATCTGAAGGACGAATCGACCCACCCGACCGGCAGCCTGAAGCACCGGCTGGCGCGCTCGCTCTTCCTGTACGGGCTGTGCAATGGCTGGATCCGGCCGGAAAAACCGGTCATCGAGGCGTCCAGCGGCTCCACGGCGGTGTCCGAGGCGTACTTCGCGAAGCTGATCGGGGTGCCCTTCATCGCGGTGATGCCGCGCACGACCAGTCCCGAGAAGACCCGGCTGATCGAGTTCCACGGCGGTCGATGTCATCTGGTGGACGACCCGCGGACGGTGTATGAGATCTCCACCCGCCTCGCGGCGGAGTCCGGCGGCCACTACATGGACCAGTTCACGTACGCAGAGCGGGCCACCGACTGGCGCGGCAACAACAACATCGCCGAGTCGATCTACAGCCAGCTGCGTCTTGAGCGCTATCCCGAACCCGCCTGGATCGTCGCCACCGCGGGCACCGGCGGCACCTCCGCCACCATCGCCCGCTATGTGCACTACATGCAGCACGACACCCGCGTCTGCGTCCCGGACCCGGAGAACTCCTGTTTCTTCGAGGGCTGGCTGACCGGCAACCCGGACGCGACCAGCGACTGCGGCTCGCGCATCGAGGGCATCGGCCGCCCCCGGATGGAGCCGAGCTTCGTGACCGGCGCGATCGACCGGATGATGCAGGTCCCGGACGCGGCGAGCATCGCGGCGGTACGCGCCCTGGAGGCCGGGCTCGGCCGCAAGGCGGGCGGGTCGACCGGAACCGGGCTGTGGAGCGCGCTCAAGATCGTCGCGGAGATGGTGGCGGCGGGCAGCACGGGCAGCGTCGTCACGCTGATCTGCGACCCGGGCGAGCGCTACCTCGACAAGTACTACTCCGACGCCTGGCTGGCCGATCAGGGCCTCGACATCGCGCCGTACACCCGGACCATCGAGACCTTCCTCGCGACGGGCCTCTGGCCCAACTGAGCCTGCGGGGGCGGTAGTTCCCTGGGCCGGCCAGCCGCTGGGGCCCGGCTCCTATGGCGGGCCGGGCTCAGGCCGGGCCCGGATCGGGCTCAGACCAGCGCCAGCCGCCGGTCCAGGGCGCGGACCGCGTTGCGGAAGGCGCGGCCCAGGCCCGGCCGCGCGAGCAGCAACGCGAAGCGCAGCGGAGCCGGCCCGTCCACCGCGAACGTCCACCGCACCCGGGTGCCGGGGCCGGTGGCGGACGGGGTGAGCCGCCAGTCCTCCGCCATGGCGCGCAGCGCGGGGGCGTTGGTCTTGTCGATCCGGTAGGCGTAGCGCACGGGCGCCTCGGCCGTCAGGATCGTCTCCTGGAAGCGTGTGCCGCCCCGCAGCGCGACCTCCCGGCCCTTGCCGCCGTCGGTCGGCCGGCACCGTGTCACCGCGCCGAACCACGCGGGCCAGCCCTCGACGTCCTCGGCCAGCGCGCGGAAGACCTCCTCCGGCGGGGCGGCCACCTCAGCCGTGAAGACCAGTCGGACGGGGGCGGACTCGGTGAAGTCGAGCCCGACGGATCGAAGGCGGCGCGCCATGGGCCGGCACTCCCAACTGGGTTGGCGGACGGGGCAGTCGTACGGCACTCCGGTGCACGGCGGCCAGGACCGCTCGTGCGGCGATTCCCCGACACCCTAACCGGCGGCCGGTCAGGAATCCGCTCCGCCGCGGGCCTCGCCCGCCACCACCAGCTCCGGAATCAGCTCGGAGATCTCCTCGCGCGCGGCCTCGGGCAGCCCGGTGTCCGTCACCAGCGCGTCCACCTCGTCCAGCGAGGCGAACGAACTCAGCCCCACAGTGCCCCACTTGGTGTGGTCGGCGACCACCACCACCCGACGGGCGGAGCGCATGAACCGGCGGTTGGTCTCCGCCTCGGCGAGATTCGGCGTCGACAGGCCCGCCTCCAGCGATATGCCGTGCACCCCCAGGAACAGCACGTCGAAGTGGAGCGAGCGGATCGCCTGATCGGCCACCGGTCCCACCAGGGAGTCCGACGGGGTGCGCACCCCGCCCGTCAGCACGACCGTCGCGCCCGACCGGGAGGCCGGCCCGCCGTTCGCCGCCGCCCGCTGCGCGGCGTGGAAGACGTCGGCCACCCGCACCGAGTTCGTCACCACGGTCAACTCCGGTACGTCCAGCAGATGTTGCGCCAAGGCGTAGGTGGTGGTGCCACCGGACAGCGCGATGGCGCTGCCGGGCGCGGCCATCGCGGCGGCGGCGCGCGCGATGTCCTCCTTGGCGGACAGCTCCAGACTCGACTTCGCCTCGAAGCCCGGTTCGTGCGTACTCGCCTCGGCGACCGGCACCGCACCGCCGTGCACCTTCTCGACGACACCCTGGCGGGCCAGCGCGTCCAGGTCGCGACGGACCGTCATGTCCGAGACGTTCAGCTTCCGGGTCAGCTCGTTGACCCGTACTCCGCCGCGCCGCCGCACCTCGTCGAGAATCAGAGCGCGCCGCTGCTCCGCGAGCAGGTTCTGGTTGTCGCTCACCCCGGACTGTTCCTTCCGATCAGCGGACGTCGCCTTTTCCCGGCCATCCTCCCATGTACGTACGACAAGCGATCGAGTGAGCGCACCGGGATCGTGATGTCGACTCTTCCCGCACCGGGTTGGCTGCGCCGAATGCGGGACAGGACCATCCTGTACGAGAAACGCGGTACGGGGATCGGGGGAGGCCATGGCGGCAGCCGGGCAGCCGGGCACAGAGCGGTCGGGTACAGAGCGGTCGGGTACAGAACGGCCGGACGCAGCGCGACCAGCCACAGCGGGAACGGGCGCGGCGCGCCCGGACGCGAGCCGACCGGACGATGCGGCGCGGGCGGACGAAGCACAGGGCAACGCAGCGCAGGGCAACGCAGCACAGCCGACCGGCGCGACGGCGGCGGCCGTGCCCCGCGACGCCGGCGCGGACTGCCCGGCACTCGCCCTCGAACTGCTCGTGCACGGCGTCGGCGGCACCACCCCGGAGCGGATGCTCGGCGATCCGCGGACCGTCCGGGTCACCGGCGACGACACGGCCGCCGTCTACCGCCGTACGGACGACGCCGACGCCGAGGACCGGCCGCAGGACTACCGGGACCGCCCCGTCCCCGAGGCGTACACCTGGTGCAACCTCACCTCGGGGAACGGCTCCCGCGCCCTGTGGCTGCTGCTGTTGCCGTTCATGGTCGCCAACCTCGCGCACTGGATGCGGCCGGCCGTCGACGGGCGCGGCTTCGCGGTGCGCACCTACGGCGTACTGGTCCGGCTCGTCGCCCTCAGCCTGACCGTGCTGCTGGTGGCGGCCGCCTGCGAGGTCGCGCTCGACCTGACGGCCTGGCAGTGCGCGGGCTCGGCCGCCTGCGCCGGACACAAGTCCTGGCTCGGCTTCCTCTCCGCCGACAACGGCGGCTGGTGGGCGCAGCCGGGCCGCCGGCTGGCCCTCGCGGCCCTGGTGCCCACCGCCCTGACCGGACTGCTGTGGTGGCTCTCGCACCGCTCCTGGAGCGCCTACGAGTCGCAGCCGCCGCTCGGCCACGCGGAAGCCAAGGACGGCGAGGACGGCGAGGACGGCGAGGACGGCGAGGACGGCGAGGACGGCGAAAAAGGCGGAAACGACCCGGAGGACTGCGCCGGCCGCCCGGCGCTGTGCATGTCCGGCATCTGGTACGGCCGCCGACT
>NZ_JAYMZR010000182.1:0-4625 GCF_035828615.1 Streptomyces sp. H27-D2
CTGCCGGAGGGCGCATCCCCAGGCGCGCGCGGGCCGCCCGCCCGCGCTCCACGCGCCGTCACATATCGTGCCGCCCCGTCAGCAGCTCCTGGAACTTGACCTTCGCGTTGACGACCGGGTGCCGCCAGCGCTCGTCCCGGCGGGCCGCGCGGGCCATCTTCTTCGGGTTGTTCCGGTAGCGCCATCTGGCCCACGGCGCGCCGGGCCTGCTGAGCCGTACCACTCCCACGACGAGCAGCGGGATGAAGAACAGTCCGATCAACCCGGTCCACACCTTGCCCTTGAGCAGCGTGATCACGGCCATCGTGAGCTCGAAGACCAGGAACCCGGCGAGGAACAGCGCGGTGCCGAGCGTCGGGTCCTCGCGGTAGTCCGTCCAGTCGACCACCCCGATCGGCCGGAAGCCGAGCAGCACGAGCCCGACCATGGCGGCCGCGACGAACACCGCGTCGACGGAGGTCCGTCCCTCCTGCGTCCAGTACACGTCGCGCAGATGCAGGATGAGCGCGAACTCGTCGAGGACGAGCGCCGTGCCGATGCCGAAGAACACGGCCAGCGTCGACTTCACCGGGGTCGACGGCGCTTCCACCGCGAACACGCCGATGCCGCTGATGAGCAGCAGGACCACGCCGAAGACCACATGGTGGATATGGAGCCCGCCGGGCTTCACGTTCCCCGGCCACCAGCGCACCTCGGCCCTGATCATGCGCACGCTCAGCCGGATGAAGGCGAAGCCGACGATGAACGAGGCCAGCAGGCAGAACAGCGGGAGCCGGCCGGTGTCCACGATCTCGCGCATGAACCAGCCTTGCTGCGCCACGCCGCCGCTCCTTCCCGTCAGCCGCCCATCCGGACGCTATGGAACCAGACAGCCCGCCGCCACTCGTACGCGGCGAACGGGCGCAGAGCGGTCAGGTTCGTGCGGATCAGGGACGTCCGGGATCAGGAATGTGCGGTTCGGGGACAGGCGCGGCGGGACGAGGCGGCCAACGGGTTGCCGAGCGCGGGCGGGACGCGCCCACCAAGGCGCGCCCAGCGCACTTCCGCCCGATCTCACGCCTAATGTGACCGAATGAGTGCCACTGTCCAGGGCAGCGAAACGACCCCGCTACGCGCCGCCGGAACGGCCTGGTCGCGCTTCCTGCACCGCGTCCCCAACGGCTTCGCCATCTTCTTCGGCCTGCTCGGTCTGTTCTGCGCCGTCACCGCGCTGATCAGTCCGCTGCGCCGGGCGGTGCGGCCGCTGATCCGGCTGCTGGACACCCTCACCGTCCCCACCACGCCGAACCTCGCCTACGCGGTGTTCCTCTTCCTGCTGGCCGCCGCGATGACGGCCCGCAAGCGGGTCACCCTCTGGTTCGTCCTCGGCTATCTGGCGCTGCTGATCCTGGCCGATGTGCTGCTGCTGTTCTTCGGCTATATGGACATCTTCCCGTCGCTGATCCTGTGCGTCGCCGCCCTCGTGCTGCTGGTCCTGGCCCGGCGCGAGTTCTACGCGGCCTCCCGGCGCGGCGCGTTCCTGCTGGCCCTGCTGGTGCTCGCGGCCGGGCTGGCCGTCGCCGTCCTGGTCGGCTGGGGGCTGGTGTCCCTCTTCCCCGGCGGCCTGGAGGCCGGTGGCGGCAACCGGCTGCTGTGGGTCGCCAACCGGGTCTGCGGCGGCTTCGTCGGCGGACGGCACTTCGAGGGCCGCCCGCCGTCCTGGCTGTTCTTCCTGCTCGGCCTGTTCGGCGCGCTCGCGCTGCTCAACGCGGCGGCCACCCTCTTCCGCTCGCAGCGGCTCGTATCGGCGCTGCACGGCGACGAGGAGCCGCGTATCCGGGCGCTGCTCGGCCGGTACGGCGGCCAGGACTCGCTCGGCTACTTCGCCACCCGGCGCGACAAGGCCGTCGTCTTCTCCCCGAGCGGCAAGGCCGCGGTGACCTACCGGGTGGAGGCGGGCGTCTGCCTGGCCAGCGCCGACCCGCTGGGCGACAAGGAGGCCTGGACCCCTGCCGTCGACGCCTGGCTCGCGCTCGCCGGGCACTACGGCTGGCAGCCCGCGGTGATGGGCGCGAGCGAGGAGGGCGCGAAGGCCTACGCGCGGTCCGGGCTCGGCGCGCTCCAGCTCGGTGACGAGGCGATCCTGCCGGTCGCCGGCTTCGACCTGCACGGCCGCGAGATGCGGGTCACCCGGCAGGCCGTCAACCGGGTCGAGCGCTCCGGCGCCACCACCCGGGTCCGGCGGCACTCCATGCTCACCGACGAGGAGATGGAGGAGGTCGTCCGGCGCGCGGACGCCTGGCGCGACACCGACACCGAGCGCGGCTTCTCCATGGCGCTGGGCCGGCTGGGCGATCCGCAGGACGGCGACTGCCTGCTGGTCGAGGCGTTCGACAGCGACGGCGTGATGATCGCGCTGCTGTCGTTCGTGCCCTGGGGCCGCGACGGCGTGTCGCTCGACGTGATGCGCCGGGACCGCAGCGCGCCCAACGGCGTCATGGAGTTCATGGTCGCCCAGCTGTGCGCGCAGGCGGGCCGCCTGGGCGTCAAGCGGATCTCGCTGAACTTCGCCGTCTTCCGCGCCGCCTTCGAGGAGGGCGCACGGATCGGCGCGGGCCCGGTCCTGCGGGTCTGGCGGCGGCTGCTGCTGGTCTTCTCCAAGTGGTGGCAGCTCGAAGCGCTGTACCGGTCGAACGTGAAGTACAACCCCGAGTGGCACCCGCGCTTCCTCTGCTACGCCGACGCGGGCGCGCTGGCCCGGATCGGGCTCGCCTCCGGCATCGCCGAGGGGTTCGTGGACGTACCGAGCCTGCGCTCCCTGTGGGGCAAGGGCCACCCGAAGGGCGTCGCGGCCCCCGCCAGCACCGCCGGCCTCCCCTCGCTGTCCGAACTCGGCCTGCTGGCAGCCGACGGCGTCGGGCCGGACGCCGACCCGCTGGCGGGCCTGCCCGAGCAGGTCAGGGTGCGGCATCACAAACTGGAGCGGCTGCGGACGGCAGGCCAGGAGCCCTATCCGGTCGACGCGCACCGCACGCACACCCTGGCCCAGATCACCGCCGAGCACCGCGGCCTCGCCCCCGGCGCGCGCACCGGCGAGCGGGTCACCGTCGCCGGCCGGCTGATGCTGCTGCGCGACCACGGCGGGATCGCGTTCGCCGTGCTCCGCGACTGGTCGGGCGACCTGCAACTCGCCCTCACCCGCGACGGGACCCTCGACCCCGGCGGGGCCGAGACCCTGACCCGGTTCGGATCGGACATCGACCTCGGCGACCATCTGGAGGCCGAGGGCGAGGTCGGAGCGACCGAGCGCGGCGAGCCGACCGTCTTCGTCACCGGCTGGCGGATGACCGCCAAGTGCCTGCGCCCGCTGCCCGACAAGCGGCGCGGCCTGGCCGACCCGGAGGCCAAGGTGCGGCAGCGCCACGTCGACCTCGTCGTCAGCGCCGACGCCCGGCAGGCCGTACGGGCCCGCAGCGCGGCGGTGCAGGCACTGCGCCAGGGGCTGCTCGACCGCGGCTATCTGGAGGTCGAGACCCCGATGCTGCAACAGGTGCACGGCGGCGCGAACGCCCGGCCGTTCACCACCCACATCAACGCCTACGACCTCGACCTCTATCTGCGCATCGCACCGGAGCTGTACCTCAAGCGGCTGTGCGTGGGCGGCATGGAGAAGGTCTTCGAGATGGGCCGCACCTTCCGCAACGAGGGCATCTCCTACAAGCACAACCCTGAGTTCACGATGCTGGAGGCGTACCAGGCCTTCGCCGACTACGACGTGATGCTGAACCTGACCCGCGAACTCATCCAGGGCGCGGCCGTGGCCGCCTTCGGCTCGATGGTGGCCCGCAAGCCGGACGGCGACGGCCGGATCGTCGAGCACGACATCTCAGGCTCGTGGCCGGTGCGGACGGTCCACGACGCGATCTCCGAGGCGCTGGGCGAGAGCGTCGACGCGGACACCGGCATCGAGGCGCTGCGCCGGCACTGCGACGCCGCCGGAGTGCCGTACAAGCCGGAGCACGGGCGCGGCGACGTCGTGCTGGAGATGTACGAGCGGCTCGTGGAGGAGCGCACCACGCTGCCCGCGTTCTACAAGGATTTCCCCACCGACGTCTCCCCGCTGACCCGGCAGCACCGCATCGACCCGCGGCTCGCCGAGCGCTGGGACCTGGTCGCCTTCGGCACCGAACTGGGCACCGCTTACTCGGAGTTGACCGACCCGGTGGAGCAACGGCGGCGGCTCACCGCGCAGTCGCTGCTCGCGGCGGGCGGCGACCCGGAGGCGATGGAGCTGGACGAGGACTTCCTGGACGCGCTGGAGTACGCGATGCCGCCGACCGGCGGGCTGGGAATCGGGGTGGACCGGCTGGTGATGTTCCTGACCGGCCTGTCGATCCGGGAGACGCTGCCGTTTCCGCTGGTGCGGCGGCGCTGATACCCCTCGCCCAGGCCCCGGCGTCCCCCCTGCCCTCACTGCGAGGCTGGAGGGGAGGGGCAAGCCCCTCCCCCGCCCGTCGGCGCTCAGCCGACCGGACCCTCCAGACCGATCAGCCCCGCCAGCGCCGCGCGATGCCGCGCCGGGGTGCCGAGGGCGATGTGGTCGGCCTTGGCCCGCTTGAGATAGAGATGCGCGGGGTGCTCCCAGG
>NZ_JAYMZR010000183.1:0-4529 GCF_035828615.1 Streptomyces sp. H27-D2
TCGGCTGGTTTCGCATCCCCGAACTACCAAGAGGCCCTGCCTTCATGCGCACACCACCGGAAGATCACCCGGCCAGGAACCCTGTTCGACCCGCACGTTCCATCATCGGTTGAGATACGGCTTCTGACCGATCCGGTGGACCCGGTCGGACGCCTGGGCCTCCACGGCCGGGTTCCACCACCGGTCGAAGTGGATGACGTCGGCCGCGCGCGTGAGCGTGAGCCCGGTGCCCCCTGCTTTCAGACTGAGGACGAGCACCTTCGGACCGTCGTCGGACTGGAACCGGCGGACGATGTCGGCCCGCTGCTCCTGGTTCAGGCCACCGTGGAAGAACGGCGTACTCACCCCGAACTGTTCGGCGAAGTGCCGGACCAGCAGCTCACCGGTCTGCCGGTACTGGGTGAAGACGAGGGTCGGAGAGTCGTTCTCCAAGTTGTTGGCCACGATGTCGGCGCACAGGTCGAGCTTGCCCGACCTGCCCGACAGCTCACCGAGGTCGTCCGTGATCAGGCCCGGATGGTTGCAGACCTGCTTGAGCGACGTCAGGACCGCGAGCACCTTGGTCTGCCGCTGGGCGCCGCTGCCAAAGCCGTCGTCGATGACCTGGTCCAGCAGCCGGTCGTACAGCTGCTCCTGCTCCTCGCTGAGGTCGCAGATGAGATCGGCGTGGATCTTGGGTGGGAGTGACCCTGCGACCTGGGACTTCTTCCGCATCAGCACGACCGGCTCGATGGCCCCGCGCAACCGGGCGGAAGCGGCCGGGGAGCCGTCCGCGATCGGCCGCACGAAGCGACGGCGGAACTGCGTCCGGTTCGCGAACAGGTGCGGTGCGACCAGATTGAGCAGGGCCCACAGCTCGTCGAGGTGATTCTCGACGGGCGTTCCGGTCAGGGCGATCCGCGCGTCGGCCGCGATGGTGCGCGCGGCCTTCGACACCTGCGTACGGGGGTTCTTCAGGACCTGCGCCTCGTCGAAGACCGCGGTGCTCCACTGGATCCCCGCCAGGGCCGGGCTGTGCATGCGCAGCGTGGGGTAGCCGGTGAGCACCACCGTGCCGCTGTCCACCTCGGGCAGCGGCCCGCCGCGCCAGATCGTGGTCCGCAGTCCGGGTGCGAACCGCGCGATCTCGTGCGCCCAGTTCCCCACCAACGACGTGGGGCAGACCACCAGTTGCGGCGCCTTCTCGGCGCGTCCGGCGACACAACCGATGGTCTGCAGGGTCTTGCCGAGTCCCATCTCGTCGGCCAGCACCGCGCCGCCGTGCGTCTCGATGGTCTCGCGCAGCCAGCTCACCCCGCGCACCTGGTAAGGCCGCAGCTTGGCGGTGAGCGCCGTGCGCATCTCGGCCCCCACCGAGGTGGTGCGGCGGAAGACGCCGCCCGCGTACTCTGCCGTCGTCACGGCGACACCTGTGGCGTCGGGGACCGCGTGCGCGGCGATCGGCAGAGCCGACTCGCCGCCCGCGATCCACGACCGCCAGACCTTCACCGACCGGCCGGGCGAGTCGAGGGGCACGGCCACGAGCCGGTCCGGCTCGATCAGCACGCAGTCGACGTCGGACACCTTGAGCCTGCCGAGGTCCGGCGTCGGCACGACCAGGGGAACGGTCTCGACGTCGCCGACCGGCGGGGCCGCCCCCACGGCGCCGTCGGCCCAGGTCCACAGGGCGAATATGTGCCGGTCGGGCAGGTAAGTGGCCTGACTGTCCGACCGCGCCTCGGGGAGTTTCTGCCTGGTTCCCATGGCGTCAGCGGGTGCCCACGTCGTCGCCCTCGCGGACGGGCCGGGCATCGGCCCCGGCCCGGGGGGCCGCCTCGTCCGTGGTCGGGCCGTCTTCCTGCGCGGGCTCCGGCTCGCCCCCGGCAGCCGCGGGCTTGCGGACCGCGCGCAGGGCCAGCAGTAGTACAGCCGCGCCGAAGAGCGCGATGAGCATGATCCAGATTGCACCGACGTGCATGGCGTGGACGAACGCGTCATCGGCGGCGTACCCGAGCGCGGGCAGGTGGGACGTGGTGGCGACGTGCCGGGCCTGTTCGGCGGAGACCCGCGCCTGGTCCCGCACCGGTCCGGGGACACCGTGCAGCGAGGGTTCGATCGCGCGCCGATACACGATCGACATGATCGTGCCGCCGACGGCGATCCCGATCACGCTGCCGGTCTGGCGCACGGTGTTGGTGACGGCCGATCCGGCGCCGGCGCGTTCCAACGGCAGGGTGCTGATCAGCTCCGCGGTCACCGGGCCGATCACCATGCCGATGGACAGGCCCTGGACCAGCAGCAGGACCTCGATCCAGACGAGGGGAGTGCTCAGCCCGAAGAGCCCGTACGCGCCCATGGTCAGCGCCGCGACGGTGAGGGCCGGCACGGCGACGAGCCGCAGCGACCAGCGATGCACCAGGCGCGCGCCCACGGGTGCCCCCAGGATCGCGCCGAGCGCGGTCGGGAGGCTGGCCAGGCCCGCCTCGATCGGCGAGTAGCCGCGGGCGCCCTGCAGGTAGAACGCGTTGTAGAAGGTGACGGCGGAAATGGCGAACAGAAGCAGTCCGAGGGCTACGTTGCCGCCACCGAACGCGCGCTGGGCGAGAAGCCGGGGGTCGAAGCTCGGCATCTTGCTGCGCAGTTCGACGCGGACGAACACCGCCAGCAGGATCAGTCCGACGACGATCGGCGCCCAGACGTCCGTACGGCCCCAGGCCGCTACCTGCCCCGTGCGGATCAGTCCGTAGGCGAGCGCCGCGAGGCCGCTGATCGACAGCAGCATTCCGGCCGGGTCCAGCGGTCGCACGACGGGGCTGCGGAAGTTCGGGACCAGCAGGGCGATGCCGATCAGCGCGAGGACCACGACCGGGACGTTGACCAGGAAGACCGAGCCCCACCAGAAGTGGTCGAGCAGCACGCCGGCGAGCACCGGGCCCACGGCCATGCCGACGCCGGCGGAGGTCGAGGAGATGGCGATCGCGGTCGACCGCGCCGGGCCGGTGAATGTCCACATGAGGATGGCCAGGTTGCCGGGCATGATCAGCGCGCTGCCGACGCCCATCGCGGCCCGGGCGGCGATCAGCTGCCCCGCGTCGCCCGCGAACGCCGCCCACACCGAGGACGCGGCGAAGACCACCAGGCCTGTTGCGAGCACGGTCCGGTGACCGAAGCGGTCGCCCAGCGCGCCCGCGGTGAACATCAAGGTGGCGAAGGCCAGCGTGTACGAGCCGGTGGCCCACTGCAGCTCGGCCGGGCTGGCGTTCAGCCCACGGACCGGGTCCGCGAGGGTCTCCAGGGTGGTACTCAGGACGGTGTTGTCCAGCCAGATCAGCAGTGAACACACCATGAGAACGGCAAGAATCAACTGCTGCCTGGACTTCGGCAACGTGGATGTAGTCATGAATACCTTCGGATGCGGTCTGGAAAACCTGACGAGCGGACCGTAAGCAACCATCAGGCGGGTGTCAATTCCCTGGCGACCGATAACAGTCGGCGATTTTCCGGCGCACCCGAGGGCATGCCGCCCAGTGTTCTGTCAATTCTTGAAGATGTGACCGGGCCGGCGATTTAGTACGCTCCCGGGGGCATGCCGCCAAGTGCTCTGTCAATTTCTGAACCTGATGTTTGACCTCGCGGGAATTCCGTGCCCCACCTCGCGTTCTGCCTCTGTCCCGCCCGTGCTCCGTTCCGGGCACGGAGGCGGGACACGGGGGCGGGCCCCCGCCGGTGCGTCTGCTCCCGGAGCCCGTCCTGGTGGGTGTCCTGGGGCCATCGGGAGCGGCAGAGTACCCAGACGGCTACCCCGTGCGGGCGGCCCTTTCGGCCTGCCGATTCAGCGGGCCGAACGTCCTTCCCCGCATATCTTCCGAATGGGAGGATCGGAATTCACCCGGGTCAGCGGAACGGAAGTCGGCGGGGTTTCCATGGAGAGGCAGGGGATGACCCTACAGGGCCAATGGTGTAGCGAAAGCGACAGTTATGTCTCGGACATTCTCTCGGTGTGCTCATTGGATTCGGACCGTCCGGTTCTTCGCTGGCGCGGTCAGGTGATATCAGGTGCCGAACTGAACCGTTCCGTCCTCGAGATATTCCATACGCTGCGTGACAACGGCGTACGGAAAGGGGATGTCGTGGCCGTTCTGGTCGCCCCCAACAGCAGGGAGATTTCAAAGTCGTGGTGCTCTCATGAGTGTGCAGGTCACGGCGGTGTGACGATGCCGGTCGGGTGCGCGACCGAATGCATCGAAGCCCCGACCCCACGCGCCCCATGGACTGCACCACGCCCAGGTGGTCACACAAGGAGTTGTACGCCTCACTGGTGTATTCCGACCCGCGGTCGGAGTGGAAGATCACGCCGTCCACGTCGCCGCCCCGAGTGGCCGCCGCCATCTTCAACGACGCCCCGGCCAGGGCCGCGTCATGGTAGGCGCCCATCGCGTAGCCCAGCAGGCGGCGCGAGAACAGGTCCAGGACGGTGGCCAGGTAGAGCTTGCCCTCGCCGGTCTCGATCTCGGTCATGCCGCCCACCCACAACACGTCCGGCGCGATGG
>NZ_JAYMZR010000184.1:0-3896 GCF_035828615.1 Streptomyces sp. H27-D2
CTGGGTGGAGCCGGAGCCGCGCAACTGCTCGGCCGCGCGGGCGATGGCGCCTTCCTCGTCGAGCGCGGCGGCCAGCACCGGAACGGCCAGCCGGGCGGCGAGCAGCATCCCGGTGATCCCGGCGGCCAGCGCGTCCGGCAGGCGTGCGCGCAGGTCGTCGCCGAGGGTGGCCATCCCGGCGGCGCCGACGCACGCGGCCGCCAGTCGCACCGACTGGGCGCCCGCACCGGCCTCGGAGAGCAGCTTCTCGGCGGCGGGGACGACCTGGTCGAGCATGGCCGCCGCGTCGATTCCCTTTGCACCTGTAATGACAGGAGTCGTGGACGACCAGCTGCCGACGGGCTCGCCGCCGCTCGCGCGGCCCAGCGCCACGCGCACCCCGGAGCCGCCGGAGTCGACTCCGAGCACCCAGGCGTCGCCGCCCGGGTGGGACTGCGAGGCCCGCGCGGGGAAGGTCACGGCAGTCGCCAGTCCACCGGTGGCGCGGACTGCCGCGCGAGCAGGTCGTTGACCCGGCTGAAGGGGCGGGAGCCGAAGAAGCCGCGGTCGGCGGACATGGGGGAGGGGTGCGAGGACTCGACGGCGGGATAGTCGCCGAGCAGCGGACGCAGATTGCGGGCGTCGCGGCCCCACAGCACCGACACCAGCGGCCGGTTCCGGGCCGCGAGCGCCCGGATGGCCTGCTCCGTGACCTCTTCCCAGCCCTTGCCGCGGTGCGCGGCGGGCTTGCGCGGGGCCGTCGTCAGCGCCTTGTTGAGCAACAGCACACCCTGCCGCGTCCACGGCGTCAGGTCGCCGTTGGACGGCGGCGACAGGCCCAGGTCGGAGCGCAGCTCCTGGAAGATGTTCAGCAGGCTGCCGGGCAGCGGTCTCACCTCCGGCGCGACCGAGAAACTCAGCCCCACCGCGTGGCCCGGGGTCGGGTAGGGGTCCTGGCCGACGATGAGCACCCGCACCTCATCGAAGGGCTGTTGGAAGGCGCGCAACACATGCGCCCCGGCCGGCAGGTACGTACGCCCTGCGGCGATCTCGGCGCGCAGGAAGTCACCCATGGCGGCGACCTGTCCGGCCACCGGCTCAAGTGCCTTGGCCCAGCCCGCTTCTACGATCTCGTTCAATGGTCGTGCTGACACGGTCGGTCACTCTACTCAGGATGCCGGGCGTCGGGGTAACCGGTGTGCGCTCAACCGACCACAGCCGCTCGTACGCAGAGCACATCGGGCAGGTGGGAGGCCAGCAGCCGCCAGCTGTCGCCGTCGTCGTCGCTCGCGTAGACCTCGCCGTTGCGATTGCCGAAGTACACCCCGGCCGGATCGTCGTCGTCGAGGCGGAGCGCGTCGCGCAGCACTGTGCCGTAGTGGTCGCCCTGCGGCAGTCCCGCGCCGAGCGCCTGCCAGTTCGCGCCGGCGTCCTCCGTCCGGTAGACCCGGCACCGCTTGCCCGCGGGCACCCGGTCGATGTCCGCGTTGATCGGGAAGACGTAGGCGACGTTCGCCCGACGGGGGTGGGCCGCGATGGAGAAGCCGAAGTCGGACGGCAGGCCCGCGCCGATGTCGGTCCAGTTCGCGCCCGCGTCATCGCTGCGGTAGACGCCCCAGTGGTTCTGCAGATAGAGCCGGTCCCGGTCCACCGGGTCCTGCGCGATCTTGTGCACGCACTGGCCGAACTCCGGATGCGGATCGGGCAGGAAGACCGCCTGCACCCCGCTGTTGGACGGCGCCCAGCTCGCTCCGCCGTCCAGCGAGCGGAACACCCCGGCCGTGGACACCGCGACGGTCACCACGTTCGCGTCCCCGGGGTCGGTGATCACCGTGTGGACCGCGAGGCCGCCGCCGCCCGGCACCCAGCTCTCCCGCGTCGGGTGATCCCACAGGGAGCGGACCAGTTCGAAGGTCTCGCCGCCGTCCTCGGACCGGAACAGCGCGCCCGGCTCGGTCCCCGCGTACACCACGTCGGGCGCCGCGGGCCCGGCCGGATGCAGCTGCCAGACCCGCTCCAGCGAGGTCCCGGTGTCCTTGGGGAACTTGACCGCCGGCTTCTTCGGCTCCTGCCAGGTCTCGCCCAGGTCGTCGGAGTGGAACACCGACGGGCCGAAGTGCGCGCTGTCCGCTCCGGCCAGCAGCCGCGGCACCGTACGCCTGGTGTCGATGGCGACCGAGTACACCGCCTCCGCGTTGAAGTGCGGGCCGCTGAGATCCCAATCCCCGCCGCGCCTTCGGCCGACGAACAGACCCTTGCGGGTACCGACCGCGAGTAGGACGTCAGACATGACCACGCACCTCCGGGACACCGTTGCCACCAGTACGGATCAGTCTGCACCCGACCGCTGACAACAGCTCCCGGAGTCGGAGTCCGCGCAGGTCGGCGGGTGTGTTCGTGCTGCCGCGGGCGGTCCGCGGCCTCGCCCGTCCGGGTGCCTGCCGGGTGCCGCTCGGTGCCGCCCGGCGAGCGGCACCCGGCAGCGCTCGCACCCCGGGGCGATAATCCGACTCTCGTCGTAGTACGTTAGGTGTCGTACTAAGCCCGGCCGGTACAGCCGACCCTGCTGATCCGGTCGATCCAGCCGGTCCCGTCGCACCAGGCGAAACGGAGTCCCACGTGAGTGCCCTGTTCGAGTCCTACACCCTACGGTCGCTGACCTTCCCCAACCGCGTCTGGATGGCGCCCATGTGCCAGTACAGCGCGGATATCGACGGGCTCGATGTGGGTGTGCCGAACGACTGGCACTTCGCCCACCTCGCGAGCCGCGCTGTCGGAGGCGCGGGGCTGATCCTGGTGGAGGCGACGGCCGTCTCTCCCGAAGGGCGCATCTCGCCTGGCGACCTGGGGCTGTGGAACGAGCGTCAGCGGGAGGCGTTCCTGCGCATCACCGCGTTCCTGGAGTCGCAGGGCACCGTGCCGGGCATCCAGCTGGGCCACGCCGGCCGGAAGGCGTCGACCGACCTGCCGTGGAACGGCGGCGGCCCGGTCGGCCCCGAGGCGAACGGCTGGACGCCCGTCGCCCCCTCCGCGCTGCCGTTCGCGGACGGGCATATCGCGCCGGACGAGCTGACCGTCGCCGATATCCGGCGCGTGGTCAGGGACTTCGCGGCCTCGGCCGAGCGCGCGCTCGCCGCGGGCTTCAAGGTCGTCGAAGTGCATGGCGCGCACGGATACCTCGTCAACGAATTCCTGTCCCCGCACAGCAATCGCCGCACCGACGAGTACGGCGGATCGTTCGAGAACCGCACCCGGTTCGCGCTGGAGGTCGTGGACGCCGTCCGCGGCGTCTGGCCGGAGGAACTGCCGGTGTTCTTCCGGATCTCCGCCACGGACTGGCTGACGGAGGACCCCGCCGACGACCGGGAGGGCTGGACCGCCGATGAAACGGTGCGGTTCGCGAAGGAACTGCTCGCTCACGGCGTGGACCTGATGGACGTCTCCACCGGCGGCAACGCGTCGCAGGCCGTCATCCCGGTGGGACCGGGCTATCAGGTCCCCTTCGCCGCCAGGGTGCGCGGCGAGACCGACATGGCGGTCGCCGCCGTCGGGCTGATCACCGATCCCGAGCAGGCCGCCGAGATCGTCGCCTCGGGGCAGGCGGACGCGGTGCTCCTCGGCCGGGAACTGCTCCGCAATCCTTACTGGCCGATCACGGCCGCCGCCGCGTTGGGGCTGGAGCCCCGCCGTCCCGATCAATACCACCGGGCCGGCTGACGGACGAGGAACGCGTACGGGAGTCCGACCGCCCCGAATCCGGCCGCGCGACGGCCCCGAATCCGGCCAGGAGCCGCCCGATTCGGGGCCGTTGGCCGCAGTCGAGTGGTCGGCCGAAGCGGAGACGGGATGAATTCGCCGGGTGCTGTGCCCAGCGACGCTGTACGCAGCGAACATGCGGGACTACATTGGGTGAAGAG
>NZ_JAYMZR010000185.1:0-3835 GCF_035828615.1 Streptomyces sp. H27-D2
GGGCGGCGGGCTGGGGGGACTGGGGGTTTCGGGTGGGGACGGCCGTTGCGGCTGCGGCTGTGTCGGGGGTGGCCGTTGCGGCTGCGGCTGTGTCTGAGTGCGGTGCGGCGGTCGCGCTCCCCGGCTGATCCGTGTGCCCTGGCTGGGGCGCGCGCCCCAGCAGGTCCGTGCGCTCCGGCGAGTCCGCACGCCCCAACGGGTCCGTGCGTCTGGGTGGGGCCGCGGGCGGTGGCTGGTCCGTGCTCGGGTCGGCGCCGGGAATGTGGTGCGGCTCCGCGGCATAGCGCGGGTTCTCGGGGCGGAGTCCGCTGCCGGAGTATCCGGTTCCGTTGCGCCACGCGGTCAGGTCGGCCGCCGATGGCGGCTGTGCGGCAGCCGCCATCGCGCCCGCGCCGCGCCCCGCCGGTCTGCCCGCCGGGCCATCGGGGGTGCGGACGGCGCCCATCGGCGTGCCGGAATCCACCGCGCTCGCGAGCCACCGCCGACCACAGTGGCGGCCGGCGGTGGCGAACCGGACTTCCCAGGCGGGCATGGGCGCCACACTGCTCTGCCCGGCGGGGGCAGCGGCCTGCGAGGCGGCCTGCGAGGCGGCCTGCGCCGCTTCCGTCGCGGCCTCCGTCGCGGCGAGCAGCGCTTCGGCCAGCCACTTCCTGGCCTGCGGATTGAGCCGGGGCAGTAAGGCGGCATGCAGCTCCGCCATCTGCTCGTCAGCGGTCGGCACGAGAACCTCCGGTGGATGCGAGAGCGGGTCCGGTAGCGTGTGCGGGTCCCGGAGGCAGCGTGCGGGAGGTGGCTTCGGCGGCTTGGAGGAAGCCCAGTGACGTACGGGCGAGTTCGGGGCCCGCGTGCGAGTCGCGCGGCAACTCGACGCTGACCAGCCCCTGATAGCCGGTGTCACGCAGGGCGGCCAGCACCGGCGGGAAATCGATCTCGCCCGCCCCGAACGGCAGGTGCTCGTGCACCCCGCGCCGCATGTCCTCGATCTGGACGTGCCGGATCCAGGGCGCGGCGGCCCGTACGCACTCGGCGGGCGGCGCGGGCTCCAGGCACTGGCAGTGGCCGATGTCGAGCGTGAGGCCGAGGACGTACGGGGACGGGGCACCCAGCATGCGGCGCAGCCGGTGGAACCCAGCGAGGTCGGCGAGCAGGTGGCCGGGTTCCGGCTCGACCGCCAGCGGGACGCCGGCGGCTTCGGCGGCGGTGAGGAGGGGTGCGACCGTGTCGGCGAGCCGCTGCCAGGCGGTGCCTTCGGCCGTGTCCGGGGGCAGCGCCCCGCTGAAGCAGTGGACGGCGTGCGCCCCGAGTTCGGCCCCGACACGGATGGCCTGGAGCAGGAGGTGGACACGGGCCGATCGGGCGTCCGGGTCCGGGTCGAGCAGCGTGGGGTAGTGCTTGCGCCGGGGGTCGAGCACGTACCGAGCCCCGGTCTCGACGGCGACCGTGAGGCCCAGCCGGTCGAGCCGGCGTGCGACATGGGCGGTGCGGGCTGCGAGGTCGGGGGCGTGCGGGTCGAGGTGCATGTGGTCGAGGGTCAGGCCGACGCCGTCGTAGCCGAGGTCCGCGAGGAGGTCCAGAGCCTCGTCGAGGCGCAGGTCGGTGAGCCCGTTGGTGCCGTAGCCGAAGCGGAGGGGGCGGGTGGCGGCCGGGGGTGAGGTCAGGGACGCGGGCCTCGCGTCGGGCCTCGCGTCGGGCCTCGCGTCGGGCCCCGCGTCAGGCGTCTGGCCAGGTGTCATGTCGGGCTCACCTTTCGGGACAGGCGGCGCGCGATCGGCAGCAGGCCGAGCAGAACGGCTGCGGTTCGGGGCGATCCGGCGCGCGCGGTGAGGGCGGCCTGGAGCGGGATCATGGCTCGGATGCCGCCGCCGACGGCCCGTTGCAGGAAGTACGGCGAGGGGTTGAGCACCGCGTGCCCCAAGGGCCGGCCGGCGGTGACGGCGTAGCCGAGCGCCAGCAGTGCGGCCGGGGCGGGCCGCGTGAACGATGCCCCGATGCCGAGAGCGGAGGCGAATGGTGATCGGCGCGGGGCGAGCCCCGGCGGGGCACTCGTCTGCCCCGCCGCGGGGGATGCCGACCCTGCTCCGGGCGGGGATTCGTACCCGTATCCGCTATCGGACTGCTGCAGCGCGCGCCGCGCTGGGTACGCCGTGCCCCGCACAGCCCGCGACGCGCCCCGCGCGCGGCGCTGCCGCTGCGATGCACCTGTCGGCTCTGGCCGGCCACGGCCCACGACCTGACCGATAGCCGCGACCGCGGCCAGCGCGGCGAGTGGCAGGGCCGTCGAACCGCCCTGCGCCTCACGGCGGGAGACGGTGGTGACGGCGAAGGTGTGCGCACCGAGGAGCACCGCCGCGGGCAGCGCCGAGCGGGCAGCGGTGACGGCCGTTGCGACGGCGGATGCGTTGCTGCCGGGGGCTCCGGTGGTCGGGGCGGCAGATACCGGGCCGCCGGACGCCCCCGCAGCCGAGCCGGCGGACGTGCTCCCGCCACGCGCTCCCGCCGCCACAGCCACGGGCGCCCCGACGCCGAGCCCTCCAACAGGCGGGACGACAAACACCGTCCCGCCGGACACTCCAGCGGCAGATCCGGCAGATGCGCTCCCACCACGCGCTCCCGCCGCCACGGCGGAGTGTGCCCCGCCGCCGAGCCCTCCAGCCGCCGGAGCGAGCCGCGCGACGACCATGGCTCGACGGCCGCGCGGCATCGCCGGCCGGCGCGTCGTGCCCGAGGTGGTCGCGACCGCGCCCAGCAGCAGGTCCAGCGAGCGGGCGCACGCCATCGCGGCCGGACCGGCTGCGGTCTGCTTCAGCCGCAGGTCGTATGCCCAGACCGTGCCCGCGAGCGCGGTCGCGGTGATCAGTGGGGCGCGGCCGGCTGCTCCGGCCAGAGCCAGTCCGGCGGCCGTCAGGCCGACCGCCGCGCCGAGCGCCGCCGCAGGGGCGAGTCGGCCGGACGGGAGCGGGCGGTGCGGGCGCTCGACGGCGTCGATGTCGCGGTCCGCCCAGTCGTTGAGGGCCATCCCAGCCTCGTACAGGCACAGCGAGGCGCAGACGGCGAGCCCGGTTCGCCGGTTGGGGCGGAGCCCGGCTGCCGCTGCGCCGGCCAGCGCGTCGCCTGGGACGCTGAATACGGCTGACACGCGGAGGAGTTCGGCCCACGCCCGAGCACGGGAACGGGTGCTGGTGCGGGTACCGGATGAGCCGCTGGACGGAGTGTCCGAACCGAAGCCCGTCGGGGTCGCACGCGCGCCCGCGTGCGCACTCGCAGGCTCGGTGTACGGCCTATTGACCGCAGCGCTGACAACGCTGTCGGATTGATCCGTCCCGACCGTCCGTCCCCACATCCGGGCCGCGAACCCGCCCCGCGTCACGCTTCCTCCCGCAGCCGCTCGGCGAAGCCGAGAAGAGCGAGGTGCTGGTCCGAGAGGCCGGCGGGGCCGCCGTCCGGATCCTTGAAATAGAAGCCGAGTTCGGGGAGCGGGCCTGTCAGGCCGACGGCGTGGGCTCGGGCGGCGAGGCGGGCCAGGTCGAGGACGAGGGGGGCGGCCAGCGCCGAGTCGCAGCCCTGCCAGATGGTCTGGAGCACCATCCGGGAGCCGAGGAAGCCGTCGAACGCGACGTGGTCCCAGGCTGTCTTCCAGTCGCCGAGGGTCGGCACTTCGTCGATGTGCACCTCGCCCTCCGGCGTCATGCCGAGCGTGTCGGCCAGCACCCGGTTCTTGCCCGCGTTCTTGGCCGCCGCCGCGGCCGGGTCGGCGAGGGCCGCGCCGTCGCCGCCGCCGAGCAGGTTGGTGCCGGACCAGGCCCGTCCGTGCACCGCGGGCGGGGCGTACGACGGG
>NZ_JAYMZR010000186.1:0-3704 GCF_035828615.1 Streptomyces sp. H27-D2
TTGACAGGTGCTGGGCGAGTGCGGCCAGGACAGCCCGCTCGGGCCAGGTCAACCGCGGACGTTTACCGAGCTGCCGCAACAGCACCTGATTCTCGTGCCGCAGCGCCAACAGCTCCACGTCCCTCGATGCCTCGGAACGAGCCAACAGCACCAGCAGTCCGAGAAGCCGGGAGAAGACCAGGTAGAGCAGACGCACAGTCACGCAACCCAAGCCTGCCTTGATCAACTCCGAAGGCAAAATACCAGGTCAACGCCCGCACAGACTTTTGGAACCCCACAGGTCTCGCATGGCTTGATTATTTTACGGGTCGACCCGTATGGTATTTAACATGAGCTTCTCTTCATCATCCCGGGGACGACCGAGGGACCCCCGCTCGCACGAGGCGATCGTCAGCGCGACCGCAGAGCTCGTCGCCGAGGTCGGATACGCGGCGACGTCGATCGGGGCGGTGGCCGCGCGGGCCGGCGTCGGCAAGGACACGATCTACCGACGATGGTCGGGGAAAGCGGAGTTGGTCTACGAGGCCGTGTTCACGGCCACCGACCACGCTCCGATCCCGGACACCGGAACGCTGGTGGGAGACCTGGCCGAACTGCTACAACCCCTGATCGACGAGTACCGCACGCCTGCGAGTGCCGCGGCGCTCCCGGGACTGCTCGCCGACTTCGCCTCCGATCCGGTCCTGAAGGCCCGCATCCGTACGGACTTCCTGGCCCCGGCGAGGCATCGACTGGTGATCGTCTTCGACCGGGCCGCGCGGCGCGGAGAGATCCCGGCGGACACACCGGCGGATCTGGTCCTGGACACGCTGGCCGGAGGCGTGCTCTTCCATGTCGGGCTGGTCGGCGAAGACCCCAGCCCGCAGCTGGCCAGCCGGCTGGCTGAGGTCGTTGTCAAGGGAATCGAGATCCGGTGAACGGCCGGCTTCCCGCAGCAGGTACCAGTGCAGCCGGCCTGGCCGCAGCGCACATCGTCGGCGGCAGCCTGACCCGTAGGGCGCCCTCGCATACCCGGCAACCCCGCCCGCGCCACCGGACGCGACCGGGACACGCCCTTCTTCTGAGCAGGAGACCATGGCACCTCACGATCGACCCCACGCACGAGCCCTCATCGCGGCCGGCTCACTGAGCCTGGCCGCCGGCGCGCTGCACGCCGCGCTGCCGTTCTACGGCGGCGCCGGATTCCGCTACTTCGGCGCCGGCGAACGCCTCGCCCACCTGGCAGAACAGCATTCGCCGATCCCGACCGTGACCGCGCTCGGCATAGCCGCACTGCTCACGCTCGCGGCAGCCTACGCATGGTCAGCAGCCGGGCTGCTACGCCCACTGCCCAAGCTCGCACCGGTACTGCTCACACTCACCGCGGTCTACCTGCTCCGCGGGCTCGCACTGCTCCCCGAACTTCCCCTCATCGCATTCTCCCCGACCACCCTGCCGCCGCGCGAACTCGCCTTCTCGGCCTTCGCGCTGACGACCGGGCTGCTCCACCTCGCGGGCCTTCGCGGCACCCCGTCTCTGCTACCCGCGCAGATCCAGCGGCGTCTCACTCCACGTCGACCGCTCGACGCCCAGGCCGAGCGCCACGCCCAGCGGCAGCAGCAGCCGTAGCCGTAGCCTGACGGTTCCGGGCCCGCTTCTTCCGGCACCCCCCGCATCTTCACCTGTTGGGCCGGCGCCGCGACCGCCGTCGACACCAGGCATTTCCGCCGGGTCCACGCACGCCACCGGCACGGACGCCGACTCAGCCCCCCGTTACCTCATGGAGGTTTCCATGTCCGACACCATCACCGCGACCACCCGCCGCTGGCCGCTCTGGACAGCCGCCGCTCTCGCCGCAGCCATCACCGTGCTCCACCTGCTCGGCACCCCGGAGTTCGTCGATCCGCTGCTCCGCGCAAGACTCGATGCCCCGGTGGGACAGCTCTTCCGCGTGCTGTGGCACATATGCACGCTACTGCTGGCTTCGCTTGCCGTGGCCCTGGCCTGGACCGCACGCGCCGACCGCACAGCCGCACTGCCGATCCTGGCCTACACCTGGTTCATCGCCGCCGCCTTCACCTGCGTGTTCTTCGCCGTCAACGTGGCCGCCTTCGGCGGCGCGGTGTTCACCCTGCCCCAATGGACCCTGTTCGTGCCGTTCCTCGTATTGATCCCACTGGCCCGCTGACACGGCGTCTGTTCACCGAGAACCCGAGGCCACGGTCGTCTTCGCCGCAGAAGGCGTCTTCCCAGGTGATGTCGGCCATCGGAGCGCGGCGGGGCCTGGGGCTTCAGCGAGTCCCGCGAACCGGCCGGCGGGACCCGGACCTGGGCGACCCTGCCGGTGTCGGGAGCCGCGGGGTACCTCCCCGCCTGACGGCTCAGTACCTATTCCTGACTCCGCTCGTTACGCCGGACATGATCAAGCGCATCTGCACCAGCCTGCTCTTTGCGGCCTCTGTACTCACGCTGGCACCGGCGCAGGCCGCCCACGCCGATGTCGTGGCGGAGTACCGCCTGCACTTCCACGACTGCTTCGTCAACGGTTGCGACGGATCGGTCCTGCCGCACGACACTGACACAGCGGCGTAGTCAACCGGCCACCCGACAGCCTCTGAGAGTGCGGTTCGCACCGTGATGCCCGATTCGCGATGAGGTCTGGGTGAGGTGCCCTGCTCGGTGGGGTGGGCTGGTGCTCAGGGGCGGGGCTGGGTGAACAAGCCGGGCTCGGGCTCGGTGAGGATGCCGCGGGTTACCAGGCGTTTCAGCTTGGACCGGATGCCCTCGGTGTTCTTCGGCAGGATCGGCAGGTCGAGGGCCTCGCAGATGTCGCGGGCCCGCATCGGACCGCCGGTGTCGGCGAGGGCCGTGAGGATCTGCTGGTAGGCGGGGTGTTCCGGCACCTCGGCGCGGGGTGGATCGTCGACCGGTGCCGGTGCCGGTGCCGGTGCCGGCACCAGGGCGGGTGCCGGTGCGGGGAGGCTGAGGAGGGTCTTGCGGGTGATCTGCAGATTCTCGCTCTCGGTGTCGAACTCGCAGAGGCGGGCGGTGAGTTCGGCGATCTGGTCCCGGAGCTGTCCGGCCTGCTCGGCGACTTCGCTCATCCGGACCTCGACGTAGGCCAGTACGGCCTCGACCTGGGGGATCTCGCTCACGCGCCCCTCCAGGAGGGGAGGGTGAGGCCGGTGAGGCGGCGGGCCATGACCGACGTCATCGCCCAGAATACCCGCGAGCGGGAGGAGGCGAGCCGGTGTTCGTAGTCGCGCACGAGACGGCGGTAGAACATCAAGATCCCGTTCGTCTGTTCCACGATCCACCGCTTGGCCTGCGGGACGAAGCCCTTCTCGGCCGGGTTGCGCTCGACGATCTCGACATCGATGCCGAGAGTCCTGCCGTGGTCGACGACGCTCTTCTTGAAGCCCTGGTCGACCAGGGCCTTGCGCACCGTGCCGGCCTGCGCGGCCACACCGTTCAGCAGGGCGATGCCGGCAGCGTTGTCGTGCGCGGACGCCGGCAGGACGACGACCTCGACGACCAGGCCCAACACGTCCAGGGCCAGACATCTCTTCCTGCCCGGCGCCTTTTTCGAAGCGTCCTTGCCCGTCGTGTCGGCCGGGACGCCGACGGCCGCGTGGATGCTCTGGGTGTCCAGGACCACCAGACTCGGGTCGGCTAATCGCTTCCGGCTCTCGCGCAGCTGCCAGCGCAGGAGGTCGTGAACGGTC
>NZ_JAYMZR010000187.1:0-3581 GCF_035828615.1 Streptomyces sp. H27-D2
CTGCGGCATCAACCCGGGGCTGACGACCGCCGCGACCGGCTTCCACTTCGCCCGCCCCGGCAACCGCTTCTGGCCCGTGCTGCACGCCTCGGGCTTCACGCCCCGGCAGCTGAAGCCCTCGGAGCAGGGCGAGTTGATCTCGTACGGGCTCGGCATCACCAACGTCGCGGCGCGGGCGAGCGCGCGAGCCGACGAGCTGAGCGCCGAGGAGTTCCGCGAGGGCGGCCGGATTCTCACCGAGAAGGTGCGGCGGTTGCGGCCGGAGTGGCTGGCCGTGGTCGGCGTGACCGCGTACCGGGCCGCCTTCGACGACAAGAAGGCCAAAATCGGCCCGCAGGAGCGCACGATCGGGGACACGAAGGTCTGGGCGCTGCCCAACCCGAGCGGCCTCAACGCGCATTGGACGCTCCGGACGATGGCGGAGGAGTTCGGACGGCTGCGCGCGGCGGCCGAGGGCTGAGCCGCCACCAGGTGGTCGGTGAGGTCCAGCCGCCCGCGCTCGCCCCAGCGGATCGTCAGCACCACGGCCAGGGCTTCCCGTTCGGCCTCGAACTCCTCCTCGGCCGCCGCGCGCCCGTGCCGTCGTCGTCCCAGAGGTACTCGCCGATCCGCAGCTCGGCCACCCTGCCCACGGGCCCGGCCGGCAGCCGGTCGATCGCGGCGAGGTGCCGGGCGATGCCTACAGCGCCAACGGTGTCCATGCTTCCATTGAACCGTCCGGGTCTGACAACGCCCCGCGTACCGGGGGCGGCTGGCCAGCCGTCAGGAGTCACGCGTCGCGCCGCTCCATCACCCGCCAGCCGGCGCACGCCACCGCGGCTGCCCACAGCGCCAGCACCGCGAGCCCGGTCCAGGGCGCGAGGCCGTCGTCGCGGACGGTGTGCAGGATCTGCTGACCTGCCGCATCCGGCAGGAACCGGGTGACCGGCTGGATCGCCGAGTCGCTGCCGAGGATCGGCGCGACGAAGCAGAGCAGCGGGATGAGCAGCCCGAGGGAGGCGACCGGGCTGCGCAGCAGCGCCGCCGTACCGGCCGACAGCACGGCCAGTAGCGCGAGGTAGAGGCCGCAGCCGACGGCAGCCCTGAGCGCGCCGGGCGATCCGAGGCCCACGCCGTCGTCACCGAGGAGGGTCTGCCCGCCGAGGAAGGAGACGAAGCCGGTGACGAGCCCGACGGCGAGGGTGAGGCCGCCGACCAGCGCCAGCTTGCCGCCGTAGAACAGGCCCCTCGGCGGCGGAGCGGCTGACGACGCTGGAGGAGCGTACGGAGCGCCTGTTGGAGCACAACCGGCTGGCCCGCGAGCTGCACGACTCGATCGGGCACGCGCTGACCGTCGCGGTGGTGCAGGCGGGCGCGGCGCGGACGGCCGGGTCGGCGGAGTTCACCGAGCGGGCGCTCGCCGCCATCGAGGACACCGGGCGGCACGCGCTGGAGGATCTGGAGCGGGTGCTGCGGCTGCTCCGCGCGGACACCCCGCGGAGCACCGAGGACCGGCCGACCCTCGCCGACGCCGAACGGCTGCTGGAGTCGGCCCGCGCCGCGGGCTCCGCGCTGGAGTCCGAGGTCAGCGGCCCGCTGGACGCGCTGTCCGGGCCGGTGTCGCGGGAGGGATACCGGATCGTGCAGGAGTCGCTGACGAATGTGCTGCGGCACGCGGGGCCGGTGCCGGTCGCCGTGCGCATCGCGGTCGACGGCGGGGCGCTGGAGCTGGACGTACGCAATCCGCTTCCTGCGCCGGGCTCCGCCGACCCGGCGTTTCCGGCCGCCGCCCCGGCGCGCAATGGCGGCAGCGGGCTGCGCGACATCCGGGAGCGCGCCACGCTGCTCGGCGGCGAGGCCGCCGCCGGGCCGCACGAAGGCGAATGGCGGGTCCTCGTCAGACTGCCCGTGGACGGCCTGAGCAGGGCCTAGGGTGATCCAGTGCCGATAACCGTCCTGCTGGTCGACGACGAACAACTCGTGCGCGCCGGGCTGCGCGCGATCCTCGAAGCGCAGCCGGACATCGAGGTCGTCGCGGAGGCCGCGGACGGCGCCTCGGTGGTCCCGCTGGTCCGGCAGATGCGCCCTGACGTGGTGCTGATGGACGTCCGGATGCCGCTGCTGGACGGTATCGAGGCGACCCGCGCGGTGCTGCGGTCCGTGGAGCGGCCGCCGCGCATCCTGGTCGTGACGACCTTCGAGAACGACGAGTACGTCTACGAGGCGCTGCGCGCGGGCGCGGACGGCTTCCTGCTCAAGCGCGCCCGGCCCGCCGAGATCGTGCACGCGGTACGGCTGATCGCCGAGGGCGAGTCGCTGCTGTTCCCCGCCGCCGTACGGAGCCTGGCCGCCTCGCACGGCAACCCCCGGGCGCGGGAGGCGATGGACCGGGCCGCGCTCACCGAACGGGAGGCGGAGGTGCTGCGGCTGATGGCGCGCGGACTGTCGAACGCCGAGATCGCCGAGCGGCTCTTCCTGGGCACCGAGACCGTGAAGACGCACGTCAGCTCGGTGCTCGCGAAGCTGCGGGCGCGCGACCGCACCCAGGCGGTGATCGCCGCGTATGAATCCGGCTTCGTCTCGCCGGGCTGAGCGCGGTCTCCCCTGGCTGAGCGCGGTCTCCCCTGGCTGAGCGCGCCGGAGCTCTCCCGTGCTCGCCGCGCCGCGGTCCAACGACTACCATCCGCCACACACGCGAAGCGAGGGAGACGGACGTTGGGGCGGCTCACCGGCGGGGACCCGTCCCTGCTGCGACGGATCAACTCCGCGGTGGTGCTGCGCGCGCTGCGCGCGGCGGACTCTCCCACCCTGACCGATCTGGTGCACGTCACCGGTCTGTCCCGGCCGACGGTCGAGGGCGCCGTCGAGGGCCTCATCGGGACCGGTCTGGTGGTCGGGACGGCCGCCGAGGAGGGCGGGGCTCGCCGACAGGGGCGGCCGGCCCGCCGGTTCCGGTTCCGCGCCGAGGCCGGCCATCTGATCGGCGTCGAGATCGGCCCGCACCGGGTCGCCGCGCTGCTCTCCGACCTCGACGGCCGGGTGATCGGCGCGGCCTCCCGCGCGGTCTTCGAGACCGCGTCGGCCGACGAGCGGCTGGAGAAGGTCCGGGCGGCGGTAGCCGATCTGCTGCGCCGCTCCGGAGTGGCCCGCAGCACGCTGCGCGCGGTCGGCGTCGGCAGCCCCGGCATCGTGGAGGCCGACGGGACCGTACGGCTGTGCACCGCGCTGCCCGGCTGGACGGGGCTGGCGCTCGGCGAGCGGCTGCGGCGCTCGTTCCGCTGTCCGGTGCTGGTGGAGAACGACGCGAACACCGCCGCCGTGGCCGAGCACTGGAAGGGCGTGGCGGTCGAGTCGGACGACATCGTGTTCGTGCTGGCCGGGCTGAGCCCGGGGGCGGGCTCGCTCATCGGGGGCCGGCTGCACCGCGGTTACGGCGGCGCGGCCGGGGAGATCGGCGCGCTGCACCTGCTGGGCCGCGAGGCGACACCGGAGCAGGTGCTGTCCACGACCGGGGAGCCGCTGCATCCGCTGGACGAGGCGCAGGCGGCGCGGGTGTTCGCCCTGGCGCGGGACGGCGACGAGCGGGCCTCACAGGCTGTCGG
>NZ_JAYMZR010000188.1:0-3321 GCF_035828615.1 Streptomyces sp. H27-D2
CTCCCGGTGCTGCTGCCGCCCCCTGCCCCCGCGTCAGCCCCGGCTTGGCCTTCGCCACCCGGCGGAACGCCGAAGTCCCGTACGACAGGTCGTGCCCCACCGCTATCGCCTCGATGTCCGCCGACAGCCGGCGCGGCCCCGCCCGGCTCGCCCCCGGCCCCTGTTCCATGACCTCCTCTTCCCGCACGCGCAACTTCCCCTGCACCACGAGCGGTTCACCGATCGCCACCGAGGCCGCGACATTGGCGGCGAGGGACCGCCACGCCCACACCGTGTAGAAGCTCGTGTACGCCTCGGTCCAGCGCTCCCGCGCGCGCTCCCACCTCCGCACCGTGACCGCCAGCCGGAAGCGCGCCATCGCGATGCCCGCCGCCGTCTCGCGGTAGACCACCCCCGTAGCGGCGTTCCCCAGCAACGTCACCGTCGTCTCGTTCATCGAGATCCCCCTCCGCAGCAGTCCCGGTAACCTCCCCAGCGCCTTTATGCTGCCCCCGCCGAAGGGAACCCGCTGGGGCCTGTGGACCACTCCGCCGGTTGTGGACAACTCGTCCACCCGAACGAGCACTTCCGCCTCCCTCCCAGCTCCCACGCAGCCCATCCAGCTCCCCAGCAGGCGCCCCTCAGAGGTCAGCGGCCACCGCGTACTGGTCCCGCACCTCCCGATACCGCAACAGCTCGGCGGCCACCGGCTCCAGCACCCGCGCCCGCCCGCAGCCCGCGGCCGTGCTCCGCAGCCGCCGCTCCGCCTCCTGCCCGTACCGCCGTGCCGGGCCGCGTGCCGCCAAGCGGCAGGCCCAGGCGATCACGGGGCCGCCGGCCACGCTCACCGCCGTCAGCAGCAGCGCCGGACGCCAGTGAGCCGGCCCGAACACCCCCGACACCGCTCCCATCAGCCAGATCGCGCCCAGCAGTTGGAACAGCAGCAGCAGCGCCTGCGTGCCGGCGGCCGCCGTCCACCAGGTGGGCCTCGGCGGGCGCTCGTCCACCGCGGCCCGTGCCGCTGCCGCCGCTACGTCGTCCAGCGCGTTTGGCAGCCCGCGCGCCCCGCGCGCCGCCGCCTCGCGCACCGCGAGCGCCCAGGGTGCGGGCAGCCCCTCGGCCGCCGCGCCGGCCACCGTCCGTACGGCCTGCTCCACCACCGGTCGGGCGGCGGCCGGCGCTTCGGCCCCGGCCCGCCCGCCTGCGGCCCGCCCGCCTGCGGCGCTCCGCGCCGGGCCGCGGCCCGCCCGTCCGGCCGCGCGTTGACCCGCGAGCCGTCCGGCGAGCTGTCCGGTCCGCGCCGAATGCTCCCCGAAGGTCTCCGGACCGCTCCCCGGACGCGCCCCCGAGCCCCGCCCCGTACCCGCCCGAGGCCGTTGCTGTGCCCCCCGAGGCCGCTGCCGCGCCCGGGACCGCTGCCCCGGGTGCCCGCCCCCGTGCCACCGGCTCAGCCTGGCCCACGGCGCACCGCAGGCGTGTTCCGCGTGCCGCAGCCACTCGCCCTCGGCGACCCGGCCGACCGCCACCGCGCCCACCGCGTCCGCGAGCCGGTCCTCGAACGCCTCGCGCGCCCCTTCCGTAAGCCCCGTACGCCCCTCCGCCACGCACACCTCACGCAGCCGCGCGGCCGCCCCGTCCACATCCGCCGCGAGCCGTCGGTCGGCGGCGCCGCGGTCGGCCACGAACTGGCCGAGGGTCTCGCGCAGTTCGGGGACGCCCTGGCCGGTCAGCGCGGAGAGCGACATCACCGCCGCCCCCGGCTCGCCGTGCTCGCCGAGCGCGAGCCCGTCCTCGTCCAGCAGCCGCCGCAGGTCGTCGAGCACCTGGTCGGCGGCGTCGCCGGGCAGCCGGTCCACCTGGTTGAGCACGACGAAGGTGACTTCGGCGTAGCCCGCCAACGGCCGCAGATAGCGCTCGTGCAGCACCGCGTCCGCGTATTTCTCCGGGTCGACCACCCAGATCACCGCGTCGACCAGCCCCAGCAGCCGGTCCACCTGCTGCCGGTGGCCGGTGGCCGCCGAGTCGTGGTCGGGCAGATCGAGAAGCACCAGACCGCTCAGCGCGGGGTCCTCGGCGGACGGCGGCAGCGCGTGTCGCGCGTACGGCGGAATGCCCAGCCGGTCGAGCAGCCCCTCGGCCCCCACCCGGCCGCCCGCCCCACCGGTCGCCCAAGCGCAGGCGACCGGCTCCGCGGTGGTCGGCCGTCGCACCCCGACCTCGGAGTACGACGCTCCGGTCAGCGCGTTGAACAGGGACGACTTGCCGCTTCCGGTCGCGCCGGCCAGCGCCACGACCGTGTGCTCGCCGGACAGCCGGTGCCGCGCGGCGGCGGCTTCCAGCACCTGCCCCGCCTCGGCCAGCTCGCGCCGCCGCAACCGGGTCCTGGACAGCCCGACCAACTCCCGCAGCGCGTCGAGCCGAATCCGCAGCCCACTGCCCGCGTCGCCCGCGTCGGCGCGCTCGCGCTCACGGTCGCGGACATCGACGGCGGCGACGTACGAGGCGACGGCACGGTGCCGGGCGGCCTCCTCAGCAGCCGATTCGGCGCGCTGTGCGGCGGCGTACCGTGCGCCGGCCCTGCCGGAAGCCCGTACGGACGCGCCCCCCGCCGCGTAACCGTCGTCCCCGTCTGCTCGCCCTCTCCCCACCGCGCCCCCGCTCCAGCCCCCGCGTCCCGAGGCGCTCCCGCCGAACCGCGAGCGCCCGCCGCCGGCCGGACCGTCCGCGCCGCCCGTCCGGCGTCCGCCGATGGCCGTAGCGCCGCTCTGTGCCCGCCGGGCGATCAGCCCGTCGTCCCATGAGCCGGACGCCGACGGACGGGTCGGTGGAGCGGCCGGAGCCGAGCGGCCGGCTTCGGGGGCGTCGCCTGTCACGTCTCCCGCCGCCCCCTCCGGCCCCCCGCTCAGACCCCCACCTTGCTCCCCACCCCGCTCCTCGTCGCGCCCCTCGTCATCGTCGCGGTGCGTAGCTGATGTCACGGCGGTCACCTTTCCTTCTGCAGCACGGACAGGGCGGCGATCAGTTCGACTTGGTGCTGCGGGGTGATCTCCAGGCCGTCCAGCGGCGCGAGCCGCCGGCACCGCTCGGTGCTCAGCACGCGGTCGAGGTACGTGCCGAGCAGCCGGCTGCCGCCGTCGCGCAGCCGCAGCGCGCTGTGCGCCCCGAGCGCCTCGGCGAGCGCCTCGCCCGCCGCGCGGGTACGACCGCCGCCGAGCAGCGCGGCGGTCAGCAGTGCGGCGGTCTCCTCCGGGTCGGCGGCGGTGCGGAGTTCGGCGGTGCGCAGCTCTTCCTCGGCCAGTTCTTCGAGGCATCGGCGGTAGCGCCGTACGGTCACGCCGATGG
>NZ_JAYMZR010000189.1:0-3256 GCF_035828615.1 Streptomyces sp. H27-D2
CCAACTGGGCACTCAAACGCGCCGAACACAGCAACCCGCCACGCACCGACACCCCCGTCGTCACCCTCGTCAAGCCCACCAAAACAGCCCCGGCCTCACGAACAAAGCCCTAAAACACCGGTATTGCGACTAGGGCCATGACGGCGTCGTCGGCATACGGCACGGTGCTGTCCCGGAACCGCGGCACCGCGAGGCTCCGGTGGTAGCTCACGACGGGCACGTGGCCGGCGTCGCCCATCAGGGCGGCCAGCTCCCCGAGGCGCCCAGGAGTCCAGTTCGACACCCCCACCCGCCGGGCGTAGCCCCGCCACACCAGCTCCTTCAGCGTCTCCACCAGCTCGGAGACCGGGCGGGACGGATCGTCGCGGTGCAGCAGCAGCACATCGACGGTGGGCACCCCGAGCCTGCGGAGTGATCCCTCAACGTGCCGACGGACCACCTCGGCGGGCAGCTCGATATCCCCACCGCTCAGCGAGTAGCCCACCTTGGTAATGATCCCCAGGGCGCCCGGGTTCGCCCGCAGCCAGCGGCCGACGAGCTCTTCCGAACGCCCCCTGGCGTAGCTGTCGGCCGTTTCCAGCAGTCTTCCGCCAGCCGCCGCGAAATAGTCGAGGCGCCGGTGGGAGATCAGCTCCGGCTCGTCGCCGAACCGGCCGGCGACGATGAACCGGGTCGCATCTCTCTGCCCAGCGCCGTGGTCAAGAAGTGCAGCGGCTGAGGAATCCATGGTCGACGTATCCTCCACGGGAGGCCGGTGGAGTGTCCAGGATCCTGCCCGTCCGGTGTCTTGTCGAGTGCGGCTGCCGCGCTGCGCGGGCGCCGGGCGGAGGCGGTGAAACCGGCGGGCCACTTCCGCGTTGCCACTCAGAAGGCAGCTCGCTAGAATGCGTCCGCGGTATACGTACTTCCGCGACCTCTTAATCAGTGAAATGGAAGGGACCTCCAGTGCGGCGATTCGGCGATGCTCTCAGATCATTTATCCCTTCTCACAGCATCGAGGATCGCATTGTCAGCCCGCACTCTGAATCTCGGCGTTCTCGCGCACGTCGACGCAGGTAAGACCAGCCTCACCGAGCGGCTGCTGTTCGAAAACGGCGCCATCGCCAAGCTCGGCAGCGTCGACGGCGGTAACACGCAGACTGACAGCAATGAACTGGAACGGCAGCGGGGCATCACAATCCGCTCTGCGGTGGCGTCCTTCACTCTGGGCGATCTTCAGGTGAACCTGGTGGACACGCCGGGCCACCCGGACTTCATCGCCGAGGTGGAGCGGGCCCTCTCTGTACTCGACGGAGCCGTTCTCGTGATGTCGGCGGTCGAGGGCGTCCAGTCCCAGACTCGGATCCTGATGAGGTCCCTCAGACGCTTGCGGTTGCCCACCCTTCTCTTCGTCAACAAGATCGACCGGACCGGGGCGCGGTACGACAGCCTCTTGGCGGACATCCGCAGGAAGCTGACCCCCGCCGTGGTGCCGATGGAGCGCGTCGCCGACCTGGGGACCCGTGCGGCCGACGTCCGGCCCCGGTCCCCGGAGGACGGGGACTTCGCCACGGAACTGGCCGAGCTGCTCGCGGACCATGACGACACGGTGCTCCGCCGGATGGTCGACGACCGCATGCCCGCCCCCCGGGAACTGCACGCCCTCCTCAAGCGGCTAACCAGCGACGGCCTGGTGCACCCGGTCTTCTTCGGTTCTGCGGTGTCTGGTGCTGGTACCGCCGAACTCACTGAGGGCGTGCGGGAGATCCTGGGACGACGCCGCCCGGCTTCCGTCGGTGAGGGACTGCGCGGCACGGTCTTCGCCGTCGAGCGCACCGGCGCGGGGGAGAAGGTCGCCTATCTGCGGCTGTTCTCTGGGGAGTTGCGACAGCGGCAGCGGGTGAACTTCCACCGGCGGGAGCCGGGTGGGGCGGTGGAGAACTACAGCGGGCGCGTCTCGGGTCTGGAGGTCGTCGGCGCCCGGACCGGGGGCGGCGCCCTGCCGCCGTCCGGTCCGCTCACCTCGGGCAACATTGCCAGGCTCCGCGGTCTGCCGTCCGTGCGCGTCGGCGACCAACTGGGGGAGGCGGACGGGTCTGAACCGCAGTACCAGTTCTCACCGCCGATCATGGAGTCGGCGGTCCGATCGCGCGAGCCCGGCAGGGAGGGCGAACTGCACGCGGCGCTAGCTAGGCTCGCTGACGAGGACCCGCTCATCCGGACGCGGACCCTCGCCGGTGGCGCGACCTCCATCCTGCTATACGGAGCGGTGCAGAAGGAGGTCATTGAGGAGCGGCTCAGGCGCGAGTTCGGCGTCGAAGCGGCCTTCGAGCGGACCCAACCAGTCTACTTCGAACGCCCGCTGGGCACCGGGGACGCGGTGTACGAGTTTGAGCCCCACCGGCCGAACGAATTTTTCCAGACCGTCGGGGTACGGATCGAACCTGCGGCCGTCGGTGCGGGCAACCAGTTCATCCGGGAGGCGGAGGAGGGCCTGCTGCCGCGCGCCTACCACCGCGCCATCGAGAGCGCCGCCATGGGCACGCTCCAGCAGGGGCTCTACGGCTGGGAGGTGACCGACTGCCTGGTGACCCTCACGAAGATCGGTTACGAAGCGCCGCGGACCACAGCGGCGGACTTCCGCAACCTGACCCCGATGGTGCTCATGCAGGCGCTCCAGAAGGCCGGAAGCGCGGTCTACGAGCCCGCCTACACCATCGAGGTGGACTTCCCCGACGATGCTCTCAGCGGTGTCATCGGGCTGCTCATGTCGCTGGGGGCGGACGTTGGGCAACCGGTCGAGACGGAGTCGTCCTGGAGCGTCCGTGCCGAGGTCGCCGCCCGGCTGCTCCAGGACGTGGCCATCGCCCTGCCCGGACTCACGCACGGCGAGGGGACGATCTGGTCCGAGCCCGGCGGGGACCGGCGCGTCCGCTCCTCAGTCCCGGTCCGAGAGCGCTTTGACGGGAACCCGCTCGACCACGACGAGTACATGCGCTTCCTGTCCAACCGCGCACTCGGCAGGCAGCCGTCGTGACCGAGCGACGGGCTCGTACGGGCACCACTGCCCGTACGAGCCCTGTGGGGTTCCAAAAGTCTTCACATGCGCTGAGCTGGGGTTTTCCACTGGCTGGGCGGTCTTGTTCGGGCGGTGTCGTGGTACTTGTGGATCAGTCCGCCGAGGATGTCGTGGCGCTGGATCCGCCGGGCGGGGAACGGGATCACGTCGGGGTCGTCCAGGGGTGCCCGAAGCTCCCGGGCTCGGTGCGGACGCCCA
>NZ_JAYMZR010000190.1:0-2670 GCF_035828615.1 Streptomyces sp. H27-D2
CGCTGCGCTCCGAACTCGCCGAGCGGCTGCCGCACGCGCGCACCGTCGAAACGGCCGGCGATCCGCTCGCCGGCGCGCTGCGTATCGCCGAGGCGCTCGCCGCCGATGAGCTGCGCCTTCCGGCCGATCCGGGGATTTTGCATATTCCGTCGAGGAACAGCACGTAACGGTCGGAAGCAGTCAGGGTGAAGGAGAAACGCCCCGGATAAACCGGGACGGATACCACCCAGCCGCACCCTCCCGAGCACCTATCCGCCCGGAGGCATTAGCATGCGACGCCATGAGTTCCCCCACAGGGCCCGCATCCGGCCTGCCCGTACGAATGCCGCGTCCCCGTCAGTCCGGACGGCACCGCCGACCGGAGCCCGTAGCCGCCCCGGAGGGCGCTCCCGCGCTGGTCCTGGCCGTGCCGGGAACCCCCTCGGCAGCCACCCGCAGCCTGGCGGAAGAAGCCCTCAGCATCGCCCGCTCCGAGCTCCCCGGGCTCGACGCCCGGATCGGCTACGTCGACGGGGACAGTGCGGAGTTCCCGACGCTGGAGGCCGTGCTCGTGCACGCCGCGGCGGAGCGGACCGCGCCGCTGGCCCCGGCCGAGGGCGCCGGGGCGGACGAGAAGCCCCCCGTCGCGCGTGAGCTCGACGGCCCGGCAGCCGTGGTCGTACCGCTGCTGGCGGGACCGGACACCGCACTGCTCCGCCGGATACGTCATGCCGTCATGAACAGCGGCTCCAGCGCCGAACTGACCGACGTCCTCGGGCCGCACCCGCTGCTCGCCGAAGCCCTGCACGTCCGGCTCTCCGAGGCCGGCCTGGCGCGGGCCGACCGGGCACGTCTGTTCACAGTCGCAACGGCCGCCGACGGCATCATCCTGGCGACGGTCGGCGGCGAGGAAGCCGTGCAGGCCGCCGGGATCACCGGGATGCTGCTCGCCGCCCGGCTGGCCGTTCCGGTGCTGGCCGCCGCGCTCGACGAGGAAGGCGCCATCGCCCGCGCGGCCGAGCAGTTGCGCGGCTCCGGCTCCACCCAGCTCGCGCTCGCCCCCTACCTGATCGGACCGGAGGTCGCCGACGGCCTGCTCGCGGCGGCTGCCGCCGAGGCGGGCTGCGACGCCGCCGAGGCGCTGGGCCCGTACCCGGCGATCGGCAAGCTGGCGCTGTCCAACTACGCGGCGGCGCTGGGCATCGTCCAGCAGACCCCGGAAAGCGCGTTCGTACGGTAGTCGGCGTTCGGCCGATGCGGAATGAGGGCCTGTTCGTGGTGCGGGGCCCTGCACCACGAACAGGCCCTCATCGCGTCGCGGGGCGGCGTGTCCGGCCCCCGGGGGCCGTCCTGCGGTCCGGCGTTCGGCCGCCGGGCCGTCCCCCGAGGCCCGGCCCGCACAGCCTCCCGCGACAGCCCGCGCGCGGTCAGCCGAAGGCGACGCAGGAGACCGCCGGCGCCTCGATCGAGCCGGCACGGCGCGGGACGCCCGTCCGCTCGTCGAGGTCGAACCATGTGACGTCGCCGGAGCGTTCATTGGCCGCGTAGAGACGGCGGCCCGCCGGGTCGAGCGTCAGATCGCGGGGCCCGCGCCCGCCGCAGTCGACCGTGGTGACGAGTTCCATGCCGTCGCCCGACGGATCGAGCGCGAGCACGGCGATGCTGTCGTGCCCCCGGTTGGCGACCCAGACGAAGCGGCCGTCGCGCGACAGCACCAGCTCCGAGGGGTGGTTGGGGGCCTCCGTGCTCTCCGCCTCCTCGGGCAGCACCCGGCTCTCGCCGATCGGCTCCAGCATCCCCGCGGCGGCGTCCCAGCGGCAAGCGGTGACGGTCGAGTCCAGCTCGTTGATGACGTAGGCGCGGTCGCCGCGCGGGTGGAAGGCGAGATGGCGCGGGCCGCTGCCCGGCCGCAGCCGCGTCTCGTGGTGCACACGCAGCGCGCCGGACTCCGCGTCGAGCGCGCACACCCGTACCGAGTCGGTGCCCAGGTCCACGCTGAGCACCCAGCGCCCCGACGGGTCGGGCAGCACGGCGTGGGCGTGCGGCCCCTTCTGCCGGTCCGGGTGCGGGCCGCCGCCTTCGTGCCGCAGCACCGCGCTCGGCGCGGCGGGCGTGCCGTCGGCGCGCAGCGGCAGCACGGACACGCTCCCGGAGCTGTAGTTGGCGGTGAGCAGATGACCCGCGACGCGGGCGAGATGCGTCGGCGCGCGGCCGTCCACGGGCGCGACCGCGCCGACCAGCGCCGGCCGGTCCGGGTCGGCGAGGGAGAGCGTCGCGACGCCGCCGGCGGCGACCTCGCTGACCGTGTGCAGCAGCGGTCCGCCCGCGGCGGCCGGGCCGGCGACCAGCAGGTACGAGGGGTCGGCCACCGCGTCGCTCGTGTGCAGGACGGTGAGCGCGCCGCTGTCCGGGTCGACGGCCGCGGTAGTGATCCCGCGCCCGCCCGCCGAGGTGAACGACCCGATGTACGCCCGCTGTCCGCTGCCCGTAAGGCTCACAGTGCTGTCCCTCTCCCGGAGTTGTGTCCGGGAGACGGTAACAGCGCTCCGGCTACGGTCTAGACCCAATACCGGTGACTTTGCTGGTGCTGGCTCGTTGAGTTGGTGTGCCAAGGCCCGGCCAGTTGAAGGAAGTTCAGGGTGATCGGTTTTCGGATCGCATCGCTCTGGGAGTGCTCACGCGTGCGTTTCC
>NZ_JAYMZR010000191.1:0-2465 GCF_035828615.1 Streptomyces sp. H27-D2
GGCGGGAGCGGCCCGACTGCCCGGACCAGCCCGCGCGCCCGGCCTCGGACCCGGGGTAGGGGCGGGGGCGGGGCTGTCCGGGCCCCGCCCGGGCCCCGTCCGGGCCGAGCCGGGCCGTCCGAGCCGAGCCTGGCCGTTCATGCGTAGCGCCGGCCGGAGGCCTACCGCTTCAGGACGCGCGAGGCGCCGATCGGCAGATCCCAGAGGTCCTCGCGCGAGCGCCCCGCCGCCTCCCAGGCCGCCCTGACCCGTTGCAGCGGTTCGAGCGGGGCCTCGGCCGAGAGCAGGAAGGTCGCCCAGTGCATTGGTGCCATGGCCTGCGCGCCGAGGTCGTCGCAGGCGCGGACGGCCTCCTCCGGGTTGGTGTGCACGGGGCGCAGCATCCAGCGCGGTTCGTACGCGCCGATGGGCAGCAGGGCGAGGTCGATGCCCGGGTAGCGGCCGCCGATCTCGGCGAACCAGTGCCCGTAGCCGGTGTCGCCCGCGAAGTAGACCCGCGCGCCGTCGGGCGCGGTCAGCACCCAGCCGCCCCACAGCGAGCGGCAGGTGTCGGTGAGCGTGCGCTTGCTCCAGTGGTGGGCGGGGACGAAGTCGAACCGGACGGTGCCCGCGCCCGCCTCCTCGACCGTACTGTCGCTCCCGCCGACGCCGACGCTCCCGCCGACGCCGACGCTCCCGCCGACGCCGACGCTCCCGCCGACGTCCCCGGGCTCGCCCCCGTCGCCGCGCGCGGTGAGCTCGACGGCTTCCCACCAGTCGAGTTCGGTCACGTTGCCGAAGCCCCGGCTCCTGCACCAGCGGGCGAGGCCGCCGGGGACGAACAGCGCGGTGTCGCGGGGCAGCCGCCTGAGGGTGGGAGCGTCCAGGTGGTCGTAGTGGTTGTGGCTGATGACGACGGCGTCGATCCTCGGGAGGTCATCCCAGGGGATGCCGACCGGTGTGACGCGGGCGGGGGTGCCGAGGATCTTCCGGGACCAGACGGGGTCGGTGAGCACGTTGAGCCCGCCGATCCGGATGAGCCAACTGGCGTGCCCGGCCCAGCTGACGGCGATCGAGTCCGTGCCGACCCGCGGAATCGGGCCGGGCTCGAAGGGCAGCTCGGCCACCTCGCGCAGCGCCTCGGGCGCGGGGCGCATGCCGCCCTCCCGCGCGACCCGGGCGAGCGCCCGTACGCCGGGCAACGGAGAGGTCAGGCGGTCGGCGAAGGACCGTGGCCATACCCGCGTTTCGCCGAGGGGACGTGGCTCGGCGAGGCCCACGCGCGGTGCCGCGTGGGAACGCTCGGTCTGTTCGGTCATCGACAGGGCTCCATTCGGAGGGGAACCAGGCGGTACTGAGGTGCCGGGGTGCCGGGGTACCGGAGTATCGGGATCGGGCGTGCGGGGCGACGGGACCGGCGTGTGGGGAGACGGGTTCGCCGCGGTGCGCTGATCCGGCTGGTGCGCTCACAGACGGTAGTTCACTCGCGCGTCAGTTCGGTGAACGCTGCGGCAAAAGTGGTCAACGCCTCCGTCGGGTGCGGCGATTCCCGCCGGTCCGCGGCGGTCGGCGCGCGGGCCCGCAGTTCCTCGGCCGGGCCGAGCAGCGTGCTGACGGAGAGCCGCACCCGCAGGGCGTCGGGATCGTCGCCCAGCCGGTGGCCGCCGAGGCCGCCGTACGCCGCGAAGAGCTCTTCCAAGCCTGCGGAATCGGTGACCGATCGGGTGGCGAGCGCGGGGCGCAGCGGTCCGAGGTCGACGTAGAAGTGGTGCCCGGCCTGCGGGGGGCGGCTCAGCGCGCCCGCCTCGGTGACGACCCGGTGGGCGCCGGCGGCGGCGGACGCGTACCGCAGGGTCATGGCGGCCGTACGGGCGCGGACCGGCGGCGGCTCGGTGAGGGCGTGGGCGACGGCCTCGGCGACGGGGCCGGGGAGTACGGAGCCGAGCGCGGCCAGCGAGCGCAGCGCGGCGGCGTGCAGCGCGACGCCGCGCGCGGTGTCCGGGAAGCGGGCGACGGCGGCGGGCCAGCAGGCGGGGGTGAGCGAGCCCGCGAGGTCGGTGAGCACGACGACCTGCCGGGGCAGCATCTCGGCGGGGCTGAGCAGGACGGTGCCGTGCGGGTCGTGCAGCGTGTCGCGGTGGGTCTCGTCGCTGATGATCAGCAGCCCCTCGTCAGCGGCGGCCTCGCACACCTCGTGGACCAGTTCGGGCGGCGCGCAGCTGCCTGTGGGATCGTCGGCGACCGATATCACCAGCACCCGCGGGTCGCCGCCGGCCGCGCGGGCCCGCCGGACGGTCTCCAGCAGCGCGAAGGGGTCGGGGACTCCCCCGCTCTCGGCGGAGACCGGGACGTGCTGCGGCGTCCGGCCGAGCAGCCTGGCCTGCGGCGCGTACCACTCGGCGCAGGGGCGGGTGAGCAGCACGTCGCCGCCGACGGCGGCCAGCAAAGCGAGCAGCAGGGGGCGCGGTCCCGGCGCGGCGAGGACC
>NZ_JAYMZR010000192.1:0-2404 GCF_035828615.1 Streptomyces sp. H27-D2
CTCCAGGCGCTCCCGTATCTGCCGCTGGGCTCAGGCGCGCTCGCGCTGGTCGAGGACGCGCTGCGCGCCAATGACACCAGGCTCATCGCGGCGGCCGTCGGCCCGTACGCGGCCCGTCACCTCGACCCGCACAGCTGGCGGCACGCCGTCCTCAAGTGCCTGTTCACGGGCGTGCCATTGACCGCCGTGGCGGACCTCGAACGCCGGGCGCACGCGGACGGCGAACTCGCCCGCATGCTCGCCGACTACGCCCGCGAGCGCACGGCGGCCTCCCGGCCCGTCTCCGCCGACCTGCACCGTGCCCTGGACCTGACGCGCGGCGATACGAGCCGTACGGACCCCCGCACCGGAACCGACCCGGCTGCCGTCTCCGACCGCGCCACCCCGACCGCCCCGGCCGACCCGGAAACCCCAACTACGCCAACTACGCCAACCGCCCCAGCCGGCTCCTCCGTTCCCGCCGCTCAAACAGGTACCGCAGGCCCCGCCACCACCAGCACCCCCGTCGTGTCCTCCCTCCCCGAGGAGTCCTGATGCGCATCTTCGACCCGCACATCCACATGACCTCCCGCACCACCGACGACTACGAGGCCATGTACGCCGCGGGCGTCCGCGCCGTCGTGGAGCCCTCGTTCTGGCTCGGCCAGCCCCGGACCTCGCCCGCCAGCTTCTTCGACTACTTCGACGCCCTCCTCGGCTGGGAACCCTTCCGCGCCGCCCAGCACGGCATCGCCCACCGCTGCACCCTCGCGCTCAACCCCAAAGAGGCGAACGACCCCCGCTGCACTCCCGTCCTCGACGCGCTGCCCCGCTACCTCATCAAGGACTCGGTCGTCGCCGTCGGCGAGATCGGCTACGACTCGATGACCCCCGCCGAGGACGCGGCCCTCGCCATCCAGCTCCAACTGGCCGCGGACCACGGCCTGCCCGCCCTCGTACACACCCCGCACCGCGACAAGGCCGCGGGGCTGACCCGCACCCTCGACGCGATCCGCGAATCCGACCTCCCCGTCGAGCATGTCGTCCTCGATCACCTCAATGAGACAACCGTAGGGGCCGCCGCTGACAGTGGCTGTTGGCTCGGCTTCTCGATCTACCCGGACACCAAGATGGACGAGGAGCGGATGGTCCGCATCCTGCGGGTGCACGGCACCGACAAGGTGCTGGTCAACTCCGCGGCCGACTGGGGCCGCAGCGACCCGCTCAAGACCCGCCGGGTCGGCGACGCGATGCTCGGCGCGGGTTTCACCGAGGACGACGTCGACCAGGTGCTGTGGCGCAACCCCGTCGCCTTCTACGGAATCAGCGGCCGGCTCGATCTCGACCTGGACCTCGACAGCCCCGAGCCCGCCGCCACCCACGAGGGCAACTCCATCCTGCGCGGCGCTCCCGTCGGGGGGCGATGACCCATGCGCTTCCGCCACCCCGACGGCTCCACCGTCCACCTCGCGTACTGCACCAACGTGCACCCCGCCGAGGACCTCGACGGCGTGCTGGCCCAACTGCGCGACCACGCCGAGCCGGTACGCCGGCGGCTCGGCCGGGACCGTCTCGGCATCGGCCTGTGGCTCGCGCGCGACGCGGCCCGCGCCCTCATCGCCGACCCGGCCGCCCTGCGCCGGCTGCGCACCGAACTCGACGCCCGCGGCCTCGAAGTCGTCACCCTGAACGGCTTCCCGTACGAGGGGTTCGGCGCGGAAGAGGTCAAGTACCGCGTCTACCAGCCCGATTGGACCGATCCGGAGCGCCTCGACCACACCACCGACCTGGCCAGGCTGCTCGCCGCGCTGCTCCCCGACGACGTCCGCGAAGGCACCATCTCCACCCTGCCGCTCGCCTGGCGCACCCCCTACAACGGCGACCCCGAGCGCGCCCGGCAGACCCGGACCGCCCTCAACACCCTCGCCCAGCGACTCGACGCGCTCCAGGAACTCACCGGCCGCTCGATCCGCGTCGGCCTGGAGCCCGAACCCGGCTGCACGATCGAGACCACCGCCGACGCCATCACCGCCCTCGAAGGCCCCGGCGCGCCCCCGGCCGAACGCATCGGCGTCTGCCTCGACACCTGTCACCTCGCCACCGCCTTCGAGGACCCGGCGACCGCCATCGCCGCCCTCGGCCAGGCCGGCGTCCCCATCGTCAAGGCCCAACTGTCAGCGGCCCTGCACGCCGAGGAGCCGCACCGCCCGGAGGTACGGGCCGCCCTCGCGGCCTTCGCCGAGCCGCGCTTCCTCCACCAGACCCGCACCCGCACCCCGGACGGCGTCCACGGCACCGACGACCTCGACGAAGCGCTGGACGCGACGCTCGGCGGGACGCGAGCCGGGCGACCGCTGCCGACCACCGCCCCCTGGCGCGTCCACCTCCACGTTCCGCTGCACGCGCCCCTCACCCCGCCCCTGAC
>NZ_JAYMZR010000193.1:0-2201 GCF_035828615.1 Streptomyces sp. H27-D2
GGATGGGTGCGTATCCGTTGAGGGTGTTGCCGATCAGGCTGTGAGTATGAGTCCTGATCGGTAGCGGACCTGGTGGTTGCGGGTGTGTTCCTGCTGTTCGTGCCAGGTCCAGTAGGTGTCGAAGTCGCCGTTGGTGCGCATGGCGCGGAGCTTGAGGACGGCTTCGGCTCCGTCGAGGCCCCAACGGGCCCCGGTGATGTCCAGGCGATCTTTCACCAGGTGGCGGCACGCCCCCTCAATCACGCCCGTGGCGATCGGGAAGCCGGCGGCCAGCGCGGTGTCGTAGCGGAGGTAGGGGTCCTTGTTCCGCAGGTAGTCCACGGTCTTGTTCAGGGTCTTGCGGCGTGGCCCGCGCAGCCGGGCGGTCTTGGCCTGCGCGGTGATCGCGGTGGCGGTGGCGGCGGCCCTCCCGGCCAGGACGGTGCGGGCGTGGCCGGCGACCCAGGCCTCGACGGTCTTGTCGCCGGGGGCGTGCAGCGTCCAGGCCGCGGCCCAGATGTATTCGATCACGTGAATGATGTCGATCACGATGTGCACGGCGACGTCCCGGCGTTCGGCCTCGGCGTTGATCAGGTCGAGTTGGTGGTTCGCGCCGTCGACGAGCACGACCCAGGTGCGCCGGTGGTCGGGGTCACGGTGCTCGGCCTGGTCGAATACGGCCCGGATGACCTGCTCGGCGTTGTGGTCGACCGAGCCGGTCAGCCATTTGGAGCGGGCTCTGGGTCCGGGACGGCGTTCCGCGGGCTCGCCGGCGTCATCGCTGTCGGTGTCGGGGTCGGCGATGACGTCGTCGACGCCGCGCGGCGCCGGTTCGGCGTCGTAGACCGTGCCGAGGGTGGCCATGCGCTTCCTGCCGTTCTTCTCCCCGGAGGCCAGGCGGGTCTTCATCGCGTTGCTGCCCTTGGCCGCCGCGGCTTTCGCCGTGCCCTCGCGCAGCGCGTCGGGCCGTATCACCACGCCCTTGCCGTCCGCTGACAGCACCAGCAGGGTCTGGTCGGTGCACGGGGCCGGGACCAGCGCGTCGTAGAACCCGTCGATGTCGGCCGCGGCGGCCACTGCGAGCTCCTGCGTCTGCCGGGGCCCGATCCCGGCGCCGGTCAGCGTGTTGATCCGATCGGTGGCCTCGGCGAACGAGCCACGCGCAGCCTCGATCGCTGCCAGTTTCCCCAGCCCGTGGGAGTGCAGCGCGACCGGGAGGTTCAACACCGCGTCCGCCGGGTGCAGGTCGGCGGCCCCGGTGCCGCGGTAGGCAATCCTGGTGACCGTGACCTTCCCGAACACCGTGGTCAGGTCCCGCGTCCGACCCCGCTCGATCCTCGTGCGCTCCACCCCGCGCACATCGGTGACCTCCGGCAGCCGCTGTTCGGTCACCGACCGCAGCGTCAAGTGGTCCTGATACAGCGACCGGGTCACCTGGCGCATCCGCGCCGACAACATGTCCTCCAGCTGCGAGTGCGTCAACGACGCCGCCAGCGGCGCGGCCAGATCGGCCGCCACCTGATCGAAGAGGCCACGGGAGACGGCGAACGTGTCCTCGGCCACGGACAGGGACCCGCCGAAGCCGTTCACCGGCCGCCCTCGGCCTGCGAGGCCAGCGCGAACAGCCCCGGTTCGACCTCGGTGAGGATGTCGCGATCCACCAGGCGCTTCAGCTTCGACCGCATGCCCTCGGTATGGTTGGCCTCGGTCCCCAGCCCTACCGCTGTGCACACGTCCTTGCACCGCAACGGACCTGCGGCCTCGGCGAACGCCACCAGGATCAGCCGGTACGCCGGCGAGGTCACCGTCGCGTCCCCAGACGCCTGTGCCGCCAGCAACACCGGCACCAGCTCCGCCAACGGCGCCACCACGGCCTCCGCATCCACGAAATCGCCGGAACCCGCCGCACCCGGGCCGTCGGCCAGCACCTCGTCGACCGTCTCCCGCGTGATCTGCAACCGCGATAACTCCGCCTCCACCGCCGACAGCTGCCCGGACAGCTCCGCGATCTGATCACGCAGTCGACCGGCCCGCTCCTGGGCCCTGTCCGCCCTGGCCTGCAACGCAGCCATCAAAGACGGCACCGCCACCACCCGCCCTCGCCTCAGCGCCCGCACACCTCGGCGAGCTCGTCACCGGCGACGGTAGAAGCCAGCCCTCACGATCACATTCCAAAACCCTGCGAATCACCCCAACGAGACACCCTCAACGGATACACACCC
>NZ_JAYMZR010000194.1:0-2186 GCF_035828615.1 Streptomyces sp. H27-D2
TCGTCCAGCTCCATGGCGTGAAGTCGGCCCGGAGCGCGGTCCCGACCTTTCGGCCGGTCCGTTTCTCCGGACCGCTTCCCGCACCCGCCGTGCGCCTCTCAACGCAACGGGCGCTCCACAAGTCCCTCGGATTCCTTGAGGATTTGTCTCATCCCGTGATCGGCCATGGGGAGGGGATGACTGATCCCCGGTAGCGGTAGCGAGTGGTGCCTACCTTCGCCGGGTTGAACAGTTCCCGTTCCTCGCTGGCCGGCCACCAACCTCCGCCGCAGAAACGGCGGCGGAGGTCCTTCCAGTTCATATGGGGGTGCTTTCGCCGCAGCCACCAGATGACCCGGCCCCAGGTATACGAGCTCAGGTACTGGAAGGCCGTGCTCGACACGCCCGGACGGAAGTAGGCGCACCAGCCCCGCAACATCCGGTTGAGACAGATGAGCAGGGTGTCGAACGGCAGGTCGGTGCCTGTCTTGCGGCACTGTGCCTTGACCTTCGCCGTCACGGCCGCGAGGGCCTTTCGGGCGGGGTAGGTGTAGACGTAGTGCTTGTGGGTGCCTCGCTTGCGGTGGCGCTGGATGCGCCAGCCGAGAAAGTCGAGGCCCTCGTCGATGTGGGTGATCAGGGTCTTCTCCGGCGACAGGCGCAAGCCCATCGTCGAGAGGACCCCGGCGATCTCTTCCTTGAGCGCCTCCGCGTCGGACTTCGTGCCCGACACGACCAGGCACCAGTCGTCTGCGTAGCGGATAAGCCTGTAGTTCGGCAGTCCGCGACGTCGGCGCTTTTGCCGGTCGTTGAAGGTGCTCGCTGGACCTCCTGGGCCCTGGGCCACGTGCTCGTCCAGGACGGAGAGGGCCACGTTGCTGAGCAACGGGGAGAGGATCGACCCCTGCGGGGTCCCGGTGTTGTTCTCCCGAAGTACGCGGTCCTCACCGAGGATCCCGGACTTCAAGAACGCCTTCACCAGGGTCAGGACGCGTTTGTCCCCGACGCGAGCACGCACCCGGTCCATCAGGGCCGTGTGTGAGATCTCGTCGAAGCAGGCTTTGATGTCGCCCTCCACGATCCACTCGTAGGAGTGGGAGGTGAGGTGGCGGACCTCGGCCACCGCGTCGTGAGCCCGGTGGTTCGGACGGAACCCGTAGGAGCACGGGAGGAAATCCGCCTCGAAGATCGGCTCCAGCACCAGCTTCAGGGACGCCTGCACGACCCGGTCGGTCACGGTCGCGATCCCAAGACGACGCAGTTTCCCGCCCGCCTTGGGGATCATCCGTTCCCGGACCGGGAGCGGGCAGAAGCTACGGTCTTTGATCGAGGACCGCAGCCTGTCGAGGAAGACCTCGACGCCCCGCACGGTCTCCACGTAGTAGGCGGTCTCGCCGTCCACTCCGGCCGTGCGGGCTCCCTTGTTGCCCCGCACCCGAACCCACGCGACCAGCAAGAACGCGGGATCGGAGACGAGGTTGAACAGGTCATCGAACCTGCGATGAGAGTCCTCGCGGGCCCAACGGTGCAGCTTGGTCTGGATCTCCAGTACCCGGCGTTCGGCCTTCATCAGGACGTACTCCAGATCGTCGGTATTCACCGGCGATAACCTCCTGGCCTTCCAGTCCTTCCACTGCTGACTTGCTGTCCCCCTTCGCCATGTACGCGCCTCTCGCGCGCCCGGACTACTACGAGGACTCCGCCACGACCTGGCGTCGTCAGCCGACGACGGGCCTGCCCTCCGCCCAGCTGGCTGCCGGACGGGAAGGGCGACACCTGATCGCTTCCCACGTTCACCACCACCCGATCGTCGAGTGAGCCGCCCAGCTGTGCCCCGACAGCTTCGCCATGCCTACGCCGCAGACCTTCAACATGGCCTCCCCACCAGCACCATTAACCGGCTTCGGAGTCGCCACCAGAGTTTCGGTGGCGTGCACTGCGTCCCGGCCCATATCCGCCAGATTGGAGCCGGTTCAAGTATTACGGGGCTTCTAACACTGGTTCCTCTCGTACGGCTTCTCGTCTCGCTTGCCGGACCCGCACCGTCTGGCAGTGCCAATGCGTCCCGGCTTTGTCAGGGGCTGCTTGCCGCCCTCCCGCGCGTCTCCGCGATCAGGCTGCCCTCAGCTGCACTGGCCTGCTGCGACAGGCCAGCGGCGGGGTCCTTTCACCCCCGCTCGGGGTAGTGGCGCCTCGTGGCGCACCAT
>NZ_JAYMZR010000195.1:0-2175 GCF_035828615.1 Streptomyces sp. H27-D2
CGGATGATCGCGTCGGCCGCGTCGACGACCTTGAAGTAGATCACCGCGTCCACCCGGACCGTGACGTTGTCGCGGGTGATGGCGTCCTGCGCGGGAATCGGCATCGTCACGATCTGCATGTTGACCTTGTACAGCCGGTCCACGGCGGGGATCACCATGGTGAATCCGGGGCCGCGAATGCCGCCCCGCAGCCGGCCGAAGCGCAGGATCACTCCTCGCTCGTACTGCTTGACGACCCTGGCCGCCGCCACGATGTACAGCACAGCGGCCGAGCCCACCACGGCTCCTGCTGTCAGCAGCTCCTCGACCATCGCAGCCCCCAGCCGTCCGAAGCGGGCATTACCTATACGTTATGCCCAGAAATGCGGTGCACGACCCTCCCACAGGGCGCTCCGGCCGTGGCCTCGTCCCGCAGAACTGCGGACGCCGTGTGTAAGCGCTCACGACAGGGGCCTCACGCCCGGCCGACGCGTGAGGAACCAGCCTCACCGCCGCACGCCGCGCTGCGCGGTCTCCACCTCGCGACCGACGGCCCCGCCCGTTGTGCGACGGCGCGGCGTTGGCCAAGCCCATCCTCGGCGGTTGATCTCGCCTCCCGTCACGGGTTCCCCAGGAGGGCTCCTCTGGTCCGGTCTAGGCAGGGTCTTCAAAGGGGTCGTGTCCACATGAGCAGTGAGGCGAGGGTGACGGCTGCTTAGCAGGACTCGGCAGTCTTGTCGTAGCGGGTCGCGGTGCCGCGCCATTGTTTGAGCCGGTTGAAGCACCGTCGACGACATTGCGTTGTTTGTAGATCTGCTCGTCGAAGCCGGTCGGCCTGCCGCCTGCCGAGTCTCGTCGGCGACGGTTAGAGAGAGGCCGACTGCGTAGGCGCGCTGCAGCCAGTTGGCGATCGCCGCGGCATTCGCTGGGCCAGCTTTGGTGAGCCGGTCCAACATGGGCCGTCCGCGGGCACCGGGTCGTCCAAGATCCATCGCCGTGCAGCCGGCGCACGACCTCGGGGCGTGGAGGTGGTGCGGTAGCCGATCTCCACGGACACGGGTGCGATCAGTGGGGCTCACGTCTCGGGTGACTGCGTAGGGTGACGCTTCGGGGTGCGGAGGCGGCGGGGCGCTGCTTAGCTGGGAGGACCCATTTCTACCCTCCGGGAGCGACGATGAGCCTTGCAGGTGAGTCCGGCAGCCGTGCGCAACAGATGCGGGACAAGGTCCGGGAGCTGAATGAGCGCGCGGAACACACGAGCGATCCGCAGGAGCGGCAGAAGCTGCGGGACAAGGCCCGCCGTGTGCAAGAGCAAGCCGTCCAGGAAGGCAACGGCAGGCGCGCGGGTGAGAGCCCGCACCGTCGCCACCCGGGCAGTGAGAAGGACGCCTACCCACCGGCAGGCAGCGAGCGGGGCGGCCACCTCCCGTCGTGATCTGCCTGTCACCGGGATAGCCTCCCCACCTCGCACCCAGCACCCGTGGGGGTGGGAAGCTCTCCTGCCACCCGGTTCAGACTGAGCGAGGACCGGGTGCAGCCGGCGGACGGCGGCCTGGTGGCGACGGGCGGCACGAGAAGGGGCCACCGCAACGAGGCGGGACGTCTGCCGTCACTGCGGTTGCTGCCGGACGGCCGAGGACTACCAGAGGAAGCCGGCCCCGGTGCCCCACCGCCCCAGGGGCGGTGCTCCATCGGCGCTGCGGACCCGGCGGGTTCTTCGCGGGTGCGGTCGGTGCGCTCCAGCCAGTCGGTGAGAGTCGCGCCGGCTGCCGGGTCGGCCTGGGCGAGGCGGGCCAGGACGGGGGCGTCCCGCTCGGCGGGGCCACCCAGGAGCCCGGCACGGCCAGGGCTGCGAGCAGCGCGCGGTCAGCGTGAGGGCCTGGGCCTTCGCCGGCCGATCCGTCACACGGAGGCTCCATACGGGTGATCTTGTTCCGTGCCCGGTTTCCGCCGGCTGGCCGCCGAGAAGTGGTGGAGCGTCACGAAGTCCTGTAGAGGAGAAAAAACATGCGTATGCGTACCGCAATCGCCACCGCCGCTCTGGCCGCTCTCGTCGTCCTGGGCGGCGCCGGTACCGCGACCGCCGGAGGCCACGACAGCCATTCGACGTCGAACACCTGGATCAACCACAGCATCGTGACCGACATCGACGACTCCTTCAACACCGTCGTGGTCTTCGGCGACATGGACCTCGAC
>NZ_JAYMZR010000196.1:0-2119 GCF_035828615.1 Streptomyces sp. H27-D2
TGTGGTTGCGCCATCTTGAAGTGGCTGGTCAGCAGGGGTGGCGTGACCCCGTTTCGGGGTGCTCGTGCTGGTCGTGGGCGGCAGTCTGGGGTGTAGATCGTCCGGCGGGGTGGTTTTGCCGATGAGTTCACCGTCCTCGAACGGTCTACCCAGCGACACGACCGTTCGCGACAGGAGTGCCATGTCCACCATCCAGCCAGTGATCATCACTGCCGACCAGGACATCCTGGTCGGCTTCTATACGAAATTGTTCGGCGCCGAGGAGATCTTCCGGGTTCCGGCGGAAGGCCCGGCCTTCTACCTCGGCTTGCGCATCGGCGACACCGACCTCGGGCTGGTGGCCAAGACGAACCCGGGGACCGGGGCGGCACCGCGGATCCTGCTCAGCATCGGTGTCGACGACGTCGACGAGACGCTCGGCCGGGTGACGGCGCTGGGCGGCTCGGTCCGCGGCGGCCCCAACGACATGCCGTGGGGACAGCGCGTCGCCCACATCCAGGACCCCGACGGCAACCCGGTGAACCTCACCCAGCCGATCCCGGCTCAGTGACGCTGCTCCGGGGTGCTTGTGCTGGTCGCGGGCCGCCTGCGGTAGAGATCAATTTCCTGTAGTGGCCTCGATGTTCGTCAGTACGAGCAGCGCGCGAAGCAGGTGGGTGGCGCGGGCGGGGTCAGTGCGGAGCTTGGTGAGGATCCGCCAGTTCTTCAGGTGGGCGAACCCGCGCTCGACGGGCGCGCGTCCGGCGGCCAGAACCCGGTTCGCCGTCTTCTGCCCGGGGGTGAGCTTGCGGTAGCGGGTGGCCTTGAAACCGGTCACGATGACCAGGTCATCGGGGTCGTCGGGCTTGTCCACGCCGAGGAAGCCCAGGTCGGCGAGCGCGCCGAGGCCGGCCGCCTTGAGATGTTCGACGAGATGGTCGTGGCGGGCGGCGGTGGCGTCGTGGGTGCGGCCGGGCCGCGCGTCGGAGATCCAGATCAGGCGGCCCCTCTCGTCGGTCAGGGCGAGGAAGTGCAGGCCGTGACGGTGGTGCTTGCCGGAAAAGTGTTTTCGGTTGTCGCGGCCGGTGCGGCGCTGGGTGGCGATGAGGGTGCCGTCGACCAGGACGACTTCCCCGCCCCGCTTCGCGATCTTCTTCAGGGCCCGGTCCAGGCGCGGAGCGCGGGCGGCGAGCAGGTGGATCATCTCGTCGCGCCAGCGGCGGACGGTGGACTCGGCGATGTTGTTGCCGCCGGCCATGTCGGTCAGGCGCTGATCGTGGCGGAGCACGGCCAGGACGATCACCGCGATCTTCCCCGGCGGCAGCGACCGCCAGCGCGAACCTATCGATTTCAGGTGACGCCGCAGCAGGCTGGCGAGGTGGTTGACGGTGCTCGTGGACAGCGGCAGACGGCACTGGTAGACAAGGGACACGGTGTCCCCGATGTGCTCTTCGGTTTTGCTCACACATTCCCAACGAGCCCCGGGGGCACCGTAGTTACGTCCGCCCCAGGAACTGCGGGTCACGGGCGGACGGTGAACCGCCCGTCGGGACGCTTGTGCAGCCAGCCGCGATCGGCCAGTTTCGTCAGCTTCCCGCGCAGCGGCTCCACCTTGCCCCGCACCCCGGTGTCCAGCCCGAGCGCCTCGCCCACCTGCCGGACCATGACCGGCCCGCCAGCAGCGCGGACGGAAGCGAGAATGCGCTGGTACTCCGGCGGGAGCGCGGTCTCGGCCATCTCCGGGGCGCGGTGCGGGATCAGCAGCACCTCCTTCCCGCCCACCTGCGCGACAGCCGGCGCCGTCGCGGCCCGTTCGGCGGCGACCTGCTCGCCCATCCGGGCCAGGACCCGCTCCGCCGCCGCAAGGTCCTCGCGTTCCGCCCGTACCTCGGCCAACTGCTTGACCAGCTGTTCTTCCAGATCGTCCAACTCCGCGCGGCGTACCGCGATCCGCTCCTGCACCTCGGGATCCACCATGCGCCGGATCGTAGGGAGGAGAACGAGGCGGCGGACCGGAACAGGCGAACCGCCCTGCCCAACGATCTACATGCTGGACACTGCCCCACCACCAGCCCGAGCAGCCTCACCCGCCATCACACCAGAGGCCCTGACCAGCCAGAATCAAGATGGCGGAGCTTCA
>NZ_JAYMZR010000197.1:0-2033 GCF_035828615.1 Streptomyces sp. H27-D2
GCGTTGACGTGAGCCGGGCGGGCAGCGGAACGGAGAGCGGCCTTGTGCGGGTCGACCCGAGGGGCGGTCCGAGCCGAGGGCGGTCCGATCGGACTCGCCCTCTTCGACTTCGAGCTCAGCGAGAGCGACATCGGTGAGATCTCGGCCCTGAACAGGGACGAGCGGACCGGCGCCGACCCGGACCGGTTCAACTCCACCGGCTGATCCGTCAGGCCGGCGCCGCCGGACAGCGTCGTCGTCCCCCGGCCCGCCTCCCCCGGCGCAACCTCGGTACGTCTCGTCTAGGTTGGAGGGGCAGCAAGCAGGTACGAGGAGAAGTGGACCGATGTCCGACATGAACACGAACAGCCGCGCCCGACTCGACCGCACCCCGGAGTGGAGCGCCCTGGGCAAGCACCGCGAAGAGCTGGCCGAGACCCATCTGCGGGAACTGTTCGCCGCCGATCCCGAGCGGGGCAGCCGCCTCACCCTCAGCGTCGGCGACCTTCACGTGGACTATTCCAAGCACCTCGTCACCGATGAGACGCTCCGCCTGCTGCGGGAACTCGCCGCGGCCACCGGAGTCGAGCGGCTGCGGGACGCCATGTTCCGCGGCGAGAAGATCAACATCACCGAGGACCGCGCGGTACTGCACACCGCGCTGCGCTCCCCGGAGTCGTCCGTTGTCGAGGTGGACGGCGAGAACGTCGTCCCGGCCGTGCACGCGGTGCTGACGAAAATGCAGGTCTTCGCGGACCGGGTCCGCTCGGGCGGCTGGAAGGGCCACACCGGCAAGCGCATCAAGAACATCGTCAACATCGGCATCGGCGGCTCCGACCTCGGGCCTGCCATGGCGTACGAGGCGCTGCGCCCCTACACCGACCGCGAGCTGCGGTTCCACTTCGTGTCGAACGTCGACGGCGCGGACCTGCACGAGGCGCTGCGCGACCTCGACGCGGCCGAGACGCTGTTCGTCATCGCCTCGAAGACCTTCACGACCATCGAGACCATCACCAACGCGACCTCCGCCCGCGCCTGGCTGCAGACCGAACTGCGGGCCGGCGAGGAGGCCGTGGCCAAGCACTTCGTGGCGCTCTCCACCAACGCGGAGAAGGTCACCGCGTTCGGCATCGACCCGGCCAACATGTTCGAGTTCTGGGACTGGGTCGGCGGCCGGTACTCCTTCGACTCGGCGATCGGCCTGTCCCTGATGCTCGCCATCGGGCCGTACCACTTCCGCGAGATGCTGGCCGGCTTCCACCTGGTCGACGAGCACTTCCGGTGCGCCCCGGCGGAGGAGAACGTCCCGCTGCTGCTCGGCCTGCTCGGGGTCTGGTACGGCGGCTTCCACGACGCCCAGGCGCACGCGGTCCTGCCGTACAGCCACTACCTGTCCAAGTTCACCGCCTACCTCCAGCAGTTGGACATGGAGTCCAACGGCAAGTCGGTGGACCGCGACGGCAACCCGGTGAGCTGGCAGACCGGCCCGGTCGTCTGGGGAACCCCCGGCACCAACGGCCAGCACGCCTACTACCAACTGCTGCACCAGGGCACGAAGGTCATCCCCGCCGACTTCATCGGCTTCGTCGAGCCCATCGCCGAACTGGGCCCGCTGACCGAGCAGCACGACCTGCTGATGGCGAACTTCTTCGCCCAGACGCAGGCCCTGGCCTTCGGCAAGACGCCGGCGGAGGTCGCCGCCGAGGGCACGCCCGCCGAGCTGGTGCCGCACAAGACGTTCCGCGGCAACCACCCCACGACCACCATCCTGGCCAACGAGCTGACACCGTCCGTGCTCGGCCAGCTCATCGCGCTCTACGAGCACAAGGTGTTCGTCCAGGGCGCGGTGTGGAACATCGACTCCTTCGACCAGTGGGGCGTCGAGCTGGGCAAGGTGCTGGCCAAGCGGCTGGAGCCGGCGCTCACCGACGGCGACGAGATCCCCGGCCTGGACAGCTCCACCACGGCCCTGGTCGACCGCTACCGCACGCTGCGCGGTCGCTGAGCGCTCACACCGGCACCGCACACAGCCGCGGCCCCCGCTCCTCATGGAG
>NZ_JAYMZR010000198.1:0-2019 GCF_035828615.1 Streptomyces sp. H27-D2
CAGATGGACCTGCTCGGCGAGCGCGGCTTCACCCCGGTCACCACCGAGCGGCTGGCCGGGGCCTGGCGCTCCGGCGGGCCGCTGCCTCAGCGGCCGGTGCTGATCACCTTCGACGACGGCTACGAGGGCGTGCACCGGCACGCCCTCCCCGTCCTCGACGAACACGGCTTCACCGGCACCCTCTTCGCGTCCACGGGCTGGCTGCGCGGCCGCTACGAAACCCCGGGCGCGCTCGACACGATGCTCGACTGGCAGCAGGTGCGGGAGCTGGCCGACGCCGGGCTGGAGATCGGCGGGCACAGCCACACCCACCCCGAGCTGGATCAACTGACCGACGAGAGACTGTGGTTCGAGGTCCTGCGCTGCCGGGAGATCCTGGCGGACGAGCTGGGCCGCGCGCCGGTGTCCTTCGCCTACCCCTACGGCTACTCCAGCCGCCGGGTGCGGCGCACCGTACGGTCGGCCGGGTTCGCCCAGTCCCTCGCGGTGGGCAACGCGCTGGCCTCCCGCTGCCAGGGACCGTACGCCCTGGAGCGGGTGACGGTCCGGCGCGGCACCGGCATCGGGGAGTTCGGGGGGCTGCTCGAAGGGCGGGCCATCGCCCGTAACTTCGCCCGGGACCGCGCTCTGACCAAGGGCTACGCAGTGGTCCGCAGGACCCGTCAGGTCGTTCGGAAGGTGCGCGAAGCCAGTGTCTGACACGACCACCCGGCCCGGCGAGCCGGTGCCCGCGCCGTCGCGCGAGAAGACGGCCGGCCGGCGGCTGCGGCTGCCCGGCGGAGGCGGCGGCAATCCGCTGTTCCGCAACGCCTACGCGCTGATGCTCAACACCGGCATCTCCGCGATCCTCGGGCTGGGCTTCTGGCTGGCCGCTGCCCGTTACTACGCGCCGGAGGCGGTCGGCCAGGGCTCGGCGGCCATCGCCGCGATGAAGCTGCTCGCCGGGCTCGCGGCGCTGACGCTCACCGGGGCGCTGGCCCGCTTCATCCCGGTGGCGGGCCGCGCCACGGCCCGGCTGGTCTTCCGTACATACGCCGGGAGTTCGGCGGCGGTCGCCGTCGCGGCCACGGTCTTCCTGCTGACCCTCAACCTGTGGGGGCCCTCGTACCGCTTTCTGCACGGGCCGCTCAACGGGATCGGCTTCATCCTGGCGGTGGTCGCCTGGTCGCTGCTGACCTTGCAGGACGGGGTGCTGACCGGGCTGCGCAGCGCGCTGTGGGTGCCGGTGGGCAACACGGTCTTCTCGATCGTCAAGCTGGTCCTGCTGGTGGCGATGGCCGCCGCGATCCCGACGGCCGGGGTGTTCATCTCCTGGGTGGCCGCGATCGCGGTGTCGGTGATCCCGCTCGGCTGGCTGGTCTTCCGGCGGCTGATGCCCCGGCACATCGCGAAGACCGCGAGCACGGCCCGGCCGCCGAGCCTGCGCGAGATGGGCCGGTTCCTCGCCGGGGACTACACCGGCTCGCTGTTCTCGCTGGCCGTGGTCTACATGGTCCCGGTGATCGTGGCCTCGCAGGTCAGCTCCACCGACAACGCGTACTTCTACATCACCACGACCATCGGCGGCACCACGAACCTGCTCGCCATCAACATGGGCGCGTCGCTGACGGTCGAGGGCGCGCACGACCCGGCGCGGCTCGCGGAGAACTGCCGGGCCGCGCTGCGCCGGATGGCCCGGATCATGATCCCGATCTGTCTGTTCCTGTTCATCCTCGCCCCGCAGATCCTGGCGGTCTTCGGCCGCGGGTACGCCGACGCGGCCACACCGCTGCTGCGCTGGTTCGCGGCGGGCGCCGCGCTGCGGGTGGTGATCGAGGTGTACTTCGCGGTGCTGCGGGCGCAGAGCCGCACCTCGGGGCTCGCCTATCTCCAGGGCCTGCTGTGCGCGCTGGTGCTGGGCCTGACCCTGCTGCTGCTGCCGCGGATGGGGCTCACCGGCGCGGGCGTGGCGGAGATCTCCAGCCTCGCCGTGATCGCGTCCATCGCCGCTTTCCAGCTCTACCGCGTGCGCAATGGGCA
>NZ_JAYMZR010000199.1:0-1996 GCF_035828615.1 Streptomyces sp. H27-D2
CCCGCCGGCATCCTCCCCGCCACCGCCGGGGAACGTCTCGCCCGCCAGCCAGGCCCACATGCCACCGGCCGCGAGGTCCATGCCTCGCTCCAGCACTCCACCGCCGAGATGGTCACCGCCATGTTCGGGTCCCAGTAGTAATGGCCGAAAAAACACCGGATATCGCTGACCTGCGGTGATGCCCGCTATCCAGTCGGTGGGTTGTGCGGGACGGGGCAGTTCGGACGTGTGTAGGTACTCAGCCTCTGTGTCATGAAGCGTCGCGGTGACCTGCACGTCTTCAGGCTGTCTCACGTCGTGTCATCTGCCTGCTGTCTCAGCGTCGTGTCATTTCCTCAAGTGAGTGCGAAAGGGCCGACGACTCCTCAGTCCTGGTCCGCGCCGTCTGCTGCGTGGGGAAGCAGGGGGAACAGTCGGGTGATGAGGGCCACCGGTCGAGCGCCGTCGGGCCTGGCCAGGGGGCGTTGTTCGCGGTCTTGGTAGGGCAGGAGCGCTCGTCGGATCACGTCCGCGACCCGGCTCATCTCTTCGGGCGTCAGGTAGGCGACGGCGCTGAAGGCTTCGTCGTGGCGCCATTCGGACGGCGCCTCATCTCGCTGGGTCAGCCATCGTTGCCAGCTCTCGTCCTCCAGCCCTCGGGCCAAGTCACCGAACTGCTCCTCCGTGGGCCCGCCGGCAGCAGGGGTGTGCTGCTTCAGACGCCAGGGGCGTGCGCGGCCCCCGCTGTGGGGGGCTTCTTCGATGTATCCGTGACGTGCGAGCTGCCGCAGGTGAAATGAGCAGAGACCAGAGCTGTAGCCCAGCCGGGAGGCGGCTTCGGTCGCTGTGACGGCGCCGACTTCGGCGAGCAGGCCCAGCAGGGCTGTGCGGACCTCGTGCTCGCGCAGTTCTTCGCCGCTGCTGGCTGTCTGGTCGTTCGGGGTGTTGAGGTCATCTTCAGTCACTTTGCAAAGTCTGCTACTTTGCAAAGAGCTTGGCAAGCAGTGATCCTTGCTGAAGGCATCGGCTGCGGTGACCTCCGCGGCATCTGTGGCGTGCGCAAAAGGGGAGACGGCTATGTCTGTTCGTCACGAGCGGTCCCGTCCCGTTGACCGGCGAGTCCGCGTGCAAGGCCGCCCCGTCGACACCTATCCGGCTCTGCCACCGGAGGTGGAACGGGGTTCGGTTCGCAGGGTCACGGTGGTGGGTGAGGAGATTCTGGGTCGTCCGTGCCGGGATGTGTCCGAGTTCGGCTCCCCCGAGTTGTCGAGCCTGATCGACGACATGTTCCTGACGATGTATGTCGCCGACGGTGCCGGCCTGGCTGCCAACCAGGTAGACGTCGACCTGCGGCTGTTCGTGTATGACTGCCCGGACGACTATGGGATCCGGCATGTCGGCCACATCATCAACCCGGTTCTGGACCTGCCCGATCCGGGTAGCCGCCGACTCGTTGACGACTTCGAGGGCTGCCTGTCCGTGCCCGGTGCCGGCATGGCGGTTCCCCGCACCGATCGTGCCGTCGCTCACGGCTTCGACAAGGACGGCAACCCCCTCGTCATCGAAGGAACGGGTTACTTCGCCCGGTGTCTGCAACACGAGTCCGACCACCTCTTCGGTCACACCTATCTCGACCGGCTCTCCAAGCGGGATCGCAAAGACGCGCTGCGGCAGATGGCAGAGCACCGTGAGCACGTCTTCGCCCAACGCGCTATCAAGGCCGCCCGTCTGGGGCAGTGAGAGCTCGGTGAACTTAATGCCTCGTCTTTTCCTCCGCAAGGATCTCTCTGGCCGCCGCGACCACACGCTTTCCAAAGGACATCGCCTTCGACGGCCGGCTCACCGCCGGACGCCGCTAGAAAAAAACCAACCGAGTTCCACCGTTCGCTGGGGTCTGACAAGATTTTCGTAGCCGGTGATCGAAGGTGTCGTGGTTCCCTCCGTTCGGGGTGCAGGCTGGAGGGTGTATGACATCGAGTTGGAGGTCCTGCTGCCGCAACTGTCCGCGGTGCGGGTC
>NZ_JAYMZR010000200.1:0-1963 GCF_035828615.1 Streptomyces sp. H27-D2
GCCGGCGACGGGCGGGCTGCGAGCTTGATGAGCCCGCTGGTCGACGGCCAGGTACGCGCCCTGGAACAGGCCTGGCGGCACGCGGGCCTCGACCCGGCCGCCCCAGCCGCGCTCGGCCTGCTGGAAGCGCACGGCACCGGCACACCGGTCGGCGACGAAGCCGAACTGGCCACCTTGGCACGGGTCTTCGGACCGGCCTCGGCGGCGGCCGGCCCGGTCGGCTTCGGCACGGTCAAGTCGATGCTCGGCCACACGATGCAGGCCTCGGGGATCGCCGGACTGATCAAGGCCGCGCTCGCCGTCCACGACGGCGTACTCCCCCCGACCCTCCACCTCGAAGAGCCGCACGAAGGACTCGCCCGCACCCGGATGCGGCCGGTCACCGAGGCCGAACCCTGGGAGCGGGGCAGCGCGCCACGACGCGCCGGCGTGAACGCGTTCGGCTTCGGCGGGATCAACGCCCACGTGATCCTGGAGGAGGCCCCGAAGACCCCGGTGGCGCACCCCGTACGGCGTACGCGCCCCGCGGACCCGGACGCCGTACTGCGGATCGCCGCCGCGACCCCCGGTGAACTCGCCCGCGCGCTCGGGGCGATGACCGCCCACGGACCGGGCGCGGACAGCCGGGGCGGCCCCTGCCGGCTGGCCCTGGTCGGCCCCACCGCCGAGCGCCGCGCGCTGGCGGCCAAGGTCGTCGCCAGAGGTCTGCCCTGGCGAGGGCGCGGAGACGTGTGGTTCACGCCGCGCCCGCTGCTCGGGCCGGACGCCGCTCAGCAGGGAGGACGGCTCGCCTTCGTCTTCCCCGGCCTCGAACCGGAATTCACCCCCCGCGTCGACGAGGTCGCCGACCGTTTCGGACTGCCACGGGCCGCCCTCACCGGCGGCGGCGAACTGCTGGAACGAGCGGTCGACGCCATCGCCGTCGGACGGCTCTTCGCCGGCGTGCTGGACGGACTCGGCATCGCGCCCGATCTGCTGGCCGGACACAGCCTCGGCGAATGGACCGCCATGGCCGTCGCGGGAATGTACCCGCGCGACGCGGTCGACGCCCTCCTCGACGCGCTGCGCCCCGGCTCACTCGACGTCCCCGACCTGCTGTACGCGGCGCTCGGCTGCGATGCGCGGCAGGCCGCCGAAGCGATCCGCGGACTGGACCGGATCGCGGTCAGCCACGACAACTGCCCCCACCAGTCGGTGCTGTGCGGCGAACCGTCCCAGGTAGCCGAAACGCTGGCCCGGCTGGCCGCCCAGGGCGTCACGGCCCAGCCGCTGCCCTTCCGCTCGGGTTTCCACACCCCGATGTGGGAGCCGTACCTCGACCAGGTGCGCGCCGTCTCCGCACGGCTGCCGCTGCGAACGCCGGAGTGCCCCGTCTGGTCGGCGACCTCGGTGGAACGCTACCCACAGGACCCTGGCTTGGTACGGCAGTTGGTGCTCCGGCACCTGCTGGAGCCGGTGCGCTTCCGGTCGCTGACCGACCGGCTGTACGAGGACGGCGTGCGGGCCTTCGTCCAGATGGGGCCAGGCAGCCTCACCGGATTCGTGGCCGACACCCTGCACGGCCGGGACCACCTGGCCGTCGCCGCGGGCACCGTACGCGGCAGCGGGCTCGGCCAACTGCGGCGGATGGCCGCCGCACTGTGGACGGAAGGGCTGGACCCGCGCTGGGACCGGCTCACCGATCCCGCCGCCGAACCCGTCGTCCGCGCCGTCGCCGATCCCGTCGCCGGACCTGTCGTCTGCGCCGCCGCCGGACCCGCCGCCGGACCCGCCGCCGGACGGGCTGCGGGACATGGGATCGATCCCACCACCGCGCCCACCGCCCCGACGCACAAGCACGCGGTCCGCCTCGACCTGAGCTCCACCTTCGTACGCCTCGCCGCCCCGACGCCGGAGCTGTCCCTGCGCGCCGCGCCACCGCCGGCCGACCCGGCGCGCGGCCGGCTCGCCGACCGCCCGGTGC
>NZ_JAYMZR010000201.1:0-1956 GCF_035828615.1 Streptomyces sp. H27-D2
GCGGGGGGGGGGCGGGGTGGGGGTGGGGGGTGGGGGGGGGGGGGGGCGAGCCGGGGGCCGGCGCCGGGGCCGGGGGAGCGGCGGTGTCCGGGTTCACCGCCTCCGTCCCCGTCGATTCCGGCCCCGCCGCGTCGAAGCGGTAACCGACGCCCCACACGGTCGTGATCAGCCGGGGCGCTGCCGGGTCGTCCTCGACCTTGCCGCGCAGTCGCCGCACATGGACGGTGACGGTGGACAGATCCCCGAACTCCCACCCCCACACCTCGCGCATCAACCGCTCGCGGCTGCACGCCCGGCCCGGGTGCCGGAGCAGAAAGGCCAGCAGGTCGAACTCGCGCAGCGTCAGGGCGAGTTCCCGGCCGCCCTTGGTGGCGCGGCGGCCCTTCGGATCGAGTTCGAGACCGGCCGCGCGCAGCGGCGTCCCGTCCCGTTCGGGCGCGACGGCGGCGCTGCGCCGCAGTACGGACTCCACCCGCAGCACCAGCTCGCGCGGGCTGAACGGCTTGGTGACGTAGTCGTCCGCGCCTATCTCCAGGCCGAGGATGCGGTCGTCCTCGTCGCCCCGCGCGGTGAGCATGATGACCGGCACCGGCCCCTTGGCGCGCAGGATGCGGCACACCTCCAGGCCGTCCATGCCGGGCAGCATGAGATCGAGTACGACGAGGTCGGGCCACCGGGCGGCGGCGCGCTCCAGCGCGGCGGGGCCGTCCGGGGCGAGGTCGACGACGAAGCCCGCGCGGTCGAGGTAGCGGGCCACGACCTCGGAGACGGTCGGGTCGTCGTCCACCACGAGCACATGGCCGGGGGCGGTGCCGGGAGCCGGTCCCGGCGGTGGCGTCGTCTGCATGCCCCCAGCGTGTCACCGGTCGCGGGCGGACGTCGCGGTCCGGCCCGCCACCCGGATGGACGTCCGTGTTTCGTAAGAATCCAAAGTCTGAAATGTCGCGTTTCTCTTCGTAGTGTGGTCCGTGTGACCGACTCGACAACAGCCGCACCGCACACCGTCCGGGTGGACGTCGTCCTCCCTTGCCTCGACGAGGCCGCCGCCCTGCCGTGGGTGCTCGAACGCATCCCGGCGGGCTGGCGGGCCATCGTCGTGGACAACGGCTCCACCGACGGCTCCGCGGACCTCGCCCGCTCCCTCGGCGCCACCGTCGTGCGGGAACCGCGGCGCGGCTTCGGAGCCGCCTGCCATGCCGGACTGCTCGCGGCGGACGCCGACCTCGTCTGCTTCTGCGACTGCGACGCCTCCCTGGACCCCGGCCTGCTGGCCGGCCTCGCGGCCCTCGTACGGGACGGCTCAGCCGACCTCGTGCTGGGGCGCCGGCGCCCGCAGAGCCGCGGGGCCTGGCCGCCGCACGCCCGGCTCGGCAACCTCGCGCTGGCCCGCATGCTGCGACGCCGTACGGGCCTGCGGCTGCGCGACCTCGGCCCGATGCGGGTCGCCCGCCGCGAGGCGCTGCTCGGCCTGGGTCTCACCGATCGGCGTAGCGGCTACCCGCTGCAAATGGTCGTGCGGGCCGCGGATGAGGGGTGGCGGATCGCGGAACGGGACGTTCCGTACCGGCCGCGTGCCGGGAAGTCCAAGGTCACCGGCACCTGGCGGGGGACCTGGCATGCGGTGCGCGATATGCGGGCGGTGCTGCGGGAGGGTACGGAGCGCCCATGGGGCGCGGCGGGGGCGCGAGGCGCGCGGAGTGCGCGAGAGGTTCCGGCGACGGCTGGGCCCGGTGAGCCTGGGACGGCTGCGACGGGTGCGCCTTCCGCAGCACGGCCCGGCGCGTCCGCCGCCCCGCCTTCGGCCGGGCCGACCGCCCCGTCCGTGACGACGCCGCCCCGAGCGGCGGACGCTCGATGACCGCCGCCGCGCCAACCGCCGCCGAGCCGGCCCCTAACGAGCCCCCCCCCCCCCCCCCCCCCCCCCCCCCCCACCCCCCCCCCCCCCCCCCCCCCCCC
>NZ_JAYMZR010000202.1:0-1764 GCF_035828615.1 Streptomyces sp. H27-D2
CACTTGTCGGTCATCGATATTCCTGGGCGAAGTCGGGTGGCCGGAGGGGATTTCACCCTCCGGCTCCCACAGATCCGTACGTGACAGTCTCCCGTCATACGGCTCTTATCATCCTGGTCACCACACTCGGGCGGGTTCGTTCACCCATGCCCAGTGGGAAAAGAACCGAGGTGCACGTTCCACCGCGTCCCACCACGCACGCATCGTTGCTGACCAACTCCGCCGCAACCGCCGATACTTTCCGCGCAACCACCGGACCATATAGGCATTGATCCGTTTCAGGAGAGGAAACAAGGCCGACTTATTGAAGGCCCCGTAGTACTGCATCCATCCCCGCACGACCGGATTAATCCAGTCCGCGAGGTCTCGCGCCTCACCCTGAACCCAGCGGTGCAATCGCCAGGACCGCACCACCTTGCCCATCCGCTTGAGAGCCGCGACCGAGACCGCCGGAGAAAAACTCCGAAACAGGCCGGTCCTGCCATCCACGGTGCGCTCACGGAAGTCGAACCCCAGGAAGGTGAATCCCTCTTGCTCGAACGAGCCTTTACGATTCGCGTCCTTACAGTAGACAATCCGTGTCTTGTCAGGGTGCAGCTGAAGGCCGACCCCACTCATGCGCTCCTCCAATGCGGACAGCACCACCCGTGCCTCTGCGAGGCTTCGGCAGTGAATGACCGCATCATCGGCATAACGCTCGAACGAGACGTGCGGAAAACTCCGCGTCAGCCACATATCGAACGCAAAGTGCATGAAAAGATTCGCCAGGACCGGGGAAACCGCCGAGCCCTGCGGCGTACCCATCGTGCGCTCCCGCAGAGCGCCATCCGCCTCTTGCAGCGGGGCCGAGAGCCACCGCTTGACGTACAGCAACACCCACGGAAGATCACACACCGAGCCCACCGCCCGGAGCATCAGGTTCCACGGAACCGAATCGAAGAACGCCCTGATGTCCAGATCGATCACCCAGTCGTACTTCCAGCACCGCACCCGGCACGTCCCCACCGCGTCAATCGCCCCACGCCCCGGACGGTAGCCGTAGGAGTCGGAGTGGAAGATCGGTTCGACCTTCTGCTCCAGCACCAATGCCACCACCGTCTGCGCCACGCGATCACCGACAGTGGGTACCCCGAGCGACCTGACACCGCCCTGTGCTTTCGGGATCTCCACCAGACGCACCGGCGGTGGAAAATAGCATCCAGAGGACATTCGATTCCAGATCTTGTACAGGTTCCCCTGAAGATCCTTCTCGAGCTCCGCAATAGATACCGCATCCACGCCGGGTGCGCCTTTGTTCGCCCGGACCTTCTCCCAAGCCTCCATCACTTGCCACTTCGAAATACCAAACGGCTTGCCTGATGCTTTCAACTCATCCATACCATTCCTCCCGGAGCACTTCCGGTTGATCGAATGAACAAGTCACGGACGACCCAGCCCCTTCGCTCCACCCCCATTACAGAGGCTTCCTCACTACTACGAGCTGGTCCGCCAGCGCGCCTGACAACGGGTCACGCACGCTTTCTCCTGTTCCGCACAGATCCCGCAGATCGGACTCGCGCCACCTTCACGCCGGACACCACCTGGCCAGTAAGCGGATCGCCCGCCAGGCTCATCCCAGAGCGCCTTCAAGCCCCGGTTTCGATGTCATCCAAGCATTTCGACGCATCAGCAGTGGTTCGCTTGCGCTCGCCTTTCCAATCCCCACCTGACGCCTCACCGGACGCCTTTTCCTCCCTCGCTCACCACGACGGTCTTCAGCCAACG
>NZ_JAYMZR010000203.1:0-1721 GCF_035828615.1 Streptomyces sp. H27-D2
CACACCCGCCCCGCGTTCACACCCGTCAGCGCATGATCGTCGCCTGTGCCAGGTCGACCGGCAGCAGCAGCCGCAACTCGTCGATCTCGGTGGTGACCGTCCGGCTGAGCCGGCCCGCCTGACGGGTCACCATGGCCTCCAGCACGCGCCGCGCCGCCCGCGCGTTGCCGAAGTCGGGGCCACGCCCCAGCTCGGAGAAGTAGACGTGCAGCGCCTTCACCGTTCCGGGCGCGCACTCGTAGCCGTCGGCGACCGCCTGCGCGCACACGATGGCCACCAGCTCTTCGTCCTGGTAGTCCTCGAAGTTCACCCGCCGCGAGAACCGGCTGGCGAGTCCCGGGTTGGAGGCGAGGAAGCCCTCCATCCGGTCGGTGTATCCGGCCACCACGAGCACCACCTCGTCGCGGTGGTCCTCCATGAGCTTCACCAGGGTGTCCACCGCCTCCTGCCCGAAGTCCGAGCCCGATCCGCCCTCGGGGGTGAGCGTGTATGCCTCGTCGATGAACAGCACCCCGCCACGGGCCCGTTCGAAGACATCGCGGGTGAGCTGCGCCGTGTGGCCGATGTAGCGGCCCACCAGGTCGGGGCGCGCCACCTCCACCAGCTGTCCGCGCGCGGCGACCCCCAGGGCGGCCAGCAGCTCGCCGTACAGCCGGGCCACCGTGGTCTTGCCGGTGCCCGGGGAGCCCGCGAAGACGAGGTGGTTGCCGACCGAGGGCGCGGGCAGCCCGGCCTCCTGCCGTCTGCGGGCCAGCGCCAGCAGGTTGACCAGGTCCTCCACCTCGGCCTTGACCGCGCCGAGTCCGATCATCCGGCGCAGCCGCTCCAGCAGCTCCGCCACCCGGCCCTCGTCGCGGCGGCCGGGACCGGCGGCGCTCGCGTGCGCCGTCGGGCCGACGTCCTGCGGCAGCAGCCGGGTCAGATCCGGCTCGGTCACTTCGGCGACCGAGGCGAGCCTGGTGGCCTGACGGTCGATCATCTCCTCGAACACGGTGCGGGCCGCGCGGCCGTTGCCGAAGTTCTCGTCCCGCTTCATGCCCTCGAAGCTGCTGCCCAGCGCGGTGACGGTCTCGTCGGCGAGTTCGTAGCGGTGCGCTTCGCACATCGAGCGCGTGATGGTGACCAGCTCGTGCACCGCGTAGTTCTCGAACTCGACGGTCCGGCTGAAACGCGAGGACAGGCCGGGGTTGGAGGCCAGGAAGCCGCGCATCTGCGGGGCGTATCCGGCGGCCACCACCACGACGTCCTCGCGGTGGTCCTCCATGAGTTTCACCAGGGTGTCCACCGCCTCCTTCCCGAAGTCCGGCCCCGAGCCGCCGTCCTGGGTGAGGGTGTACGCCTCGTCGATGAACAGCACGCCGCCGAGGGCCTTCTCGAACATCTCGGTGGTCCTGATGGCGGTGCCGCCGACCACCTGCGCGACCAGTTCGGCTCGCGAGACCTCGACCAAGTGACCGGTGCGCAGCACGCCCAGCTCGGCCAGGATCGAGCCGTAGAGCCGGGCGACTGTGGTCTTGCCGGTGCCGGGCGGTCCCGCGAAGACCAGGTGGCGCGCGGTGGACGGCACCGGGAGCCCGGCGGCGATCCGCCGGCGGGAGAGCCTGTTGAGATTGACCAGGGTCATGACCTGCTGCTTGACCGCCTCCAGACCGACCAGGGCGTGGAGTTCGGCGAGCGGCCCCTCGGGGTCGGCGCGCGCGCCCGTCGCGCCGCCGTCCCTA
>NZ_JAYMZR010000204.1:0-1676 GCF_035828615.1 Streptomyces sp. H27-D2
AGTAGCCGTATCTCAACCGAACGCGGCCGTTGAGTTTTCGCTGGTCAGGCATGGTTTCGTTCGGGGGAGGGAGAGATCCCGCGTCTTGTTTCCGTGTGATCGTCGAGGGGTCTGCGATGACGTCGATGTTGGGGTTGCTGGAGGCGCGGGAGGCTTCCGCTCGCGAGCGGGTGGAGGTCCTGCGGGAGGACGCGGCCCGTGCGGCCGCGGCCCTGGAGGCCGGCGAGGTCGAGCTGGACCGGCGGGTGATCGCACGAGAGGAACTCATCGAGGCCCTGGCCGCGTCCGCCGCCGAGAGTACGGCGACGGACGCCGAGGGCGGAGAAGAGGTGGCGCCCGCCGTTCGTCCCGGGCCGGTGTCCGCGCCGGTCCCGGGTGTGATCGTGCCGCCCTGGCGGGAGGAACTGTCGGTGTCGGTGCTCTCGCTGGACAACCAGCGGATCTTGAATGTGCTGCAGGACCGACTGGGTGGCGAGGCGATGCGGGCCAAGGACATCGCGGCGGCTCTCGGGCTCGACGCATCGGTGCCCGCGAAGGTCGAAGGGGTGCGCTCGAAGGCGAAACGCCTGGGTGAGCGAGGGTGGTTGCTCCAGGAGGCGTCGGGGATGTTCAGTGCCGGGCGACGCCTCGTGGCCTCGCCAGCCGGCGGCTCATCCGCGTGATCATCGACCACCTGATCATCGCCTCGCTGGTGGCCGGGAGGGTTTCGTAGTCCCTGGCCAGACGCCTGGAGTGCATCAGCCAGCTCAGCGTCCTCTCCACCACCCACCGTCGCGGCAGCACGACGAACCCCTCCATGTCATCGGTGCGCTTCACGATCTCGAGGGTGAGCGCGAGCTTGTCGCGGCACCATCCGACCAGTCCGCCGGTGTAACCGCCGTCGGCCCAGACCAGGGTGATCTCCCTGTGCAGCAACCGCAGCCGGGCCAGCAACCCCACGGCTGCCTCGCGGTCTCCGACGTTCGCGGCGGTCACCGCGACGACCAGGAGCAGGCCGAGGCAATCTGTGACCACGTGGCGCTTCCGCCCATTAATGATCTTGCCGCCGTCGAAGCCGCGTGAAGCGGCCGGCACCGTCGCGGCGCCCTTTACCGACTGCGCGTCGATGATTCCCGCGCTCGGCTCCGCCTCCCGGCCCTCCCGCACCCGGACCTGCCCGCGCAGCCGGTCATGGAACTCCGTGACCAGCTCGTTTTGACGCCACCGGCGAAAGAAGGCATAGACCCGGGCCCAGTGAGGGAAGTCCACCGGCATCGCCCGCCAGGGAATCCCGCCCGCCACCAGGTAGCGGATCGCGTCCAACATCTGGCGGTGGCAGTAACCCTCGGGCCGCCCGCCCTTCTTCTCCAGCCAGGCCGGGGTGGGCAGCAACGGCCGCACCGCCGCCCACTCCGCATCCGACATGTCCGACGGATAGCACGGTGTCCGTTCCGGATGATCGGCTGCGTTGCCGTACGTGTGGGCGAGACAATCGCACGACACGGCAGGCGAGTTGAAAGCGACCGGCGCGACCGCGTACACATAGGACAACAGGGCCTCCTGGGACAGTTCGGCTGGTTTCGCATCCCCGAACTACCAAGAGGCCCTGCCTTCATGCGCACACCACCGGAAGATCACCCGGCCAGGAACCCTGTTCGACCCGCACGTTCCATCATCGGTTGAGATACGGCTTCTGA
>NZ_JAYMZR010000205.1:0-1675 GCF_035828615.1 Streptomyces sp. H27-D2
TAGCCTCGATCGTTCATGAGTCCTCGTCGGTGTGCTGACGGGGACTCTGTGTTTGCGAGGTGCGGTTCTTTCCGGGCTGGGGCAGGTTGACGGCCCGGTTGTCGCGTCGGGTGGGCGCCGGGTTCCACTTTCCCGGTGGTGGTGCGGATTGTTGGGGCGGTCGGTGTGGCTGGTCAGCCGGGGCTCGGCAAGGCATTGAGCCGGTCGATTGCCCGGGTGATCTCGTCGGTCCAGGGCCACCGCGTAGTGAAGCGGAGCCAGCGGCGGCGGCCGGTGTTCACGAGGTGGGCGGCGGCGGAGAACAGCCGCAGGCGGAACTTCTTGGGTTCCCAGCGGCGGGTCTTGCCGGTCAGGGCGAGCATCGGCATCCAGGCGAGGAGGTCGAGAGCGAGGGAGACGATCTCCAGCCAGATCCGGTTCTGGGCTGTGTCGTGCAGGGGCAGGTTGCGCAGGCCGGTGTCGCGGGCGTTTCGGATGCGGTCCTCGCAGCGGGCTCGCCGTCGGTGGCGCAGTTCGAGGTCGGCGAGCTGGCCGCGTTGGGTGTTGGTCGCGAAGCAGGTCAGCCGCAGCCCGTCGAGGTCGGTGAAGCGCAACTGGGCGCCGGGGTGCGGGCGTTCCTTGCGGACGATCAGCCGCATGCCCTTGGGCCAGGTGCTCAGGTCGGGCATGTCGGTGATCTCCGCGACCCAGGCACCGGGCCGCTCGGTGCCGCCAGCGTCGTAGGCCGGCGTCCACGCCTTCTTCGGGATCTTCAAGATGGCCTGGTGGATGGCATCGGTGATGGTCATTCCGACGGAATACGACAGCCACCGGCCCGGCTTGGAGACCCAGTCGAGGAAGGCGTGGGTGCCGCCGGCGGAGTCGGTGCGGATCAGTGTCCGGCGTCCCCGCCGCAGGTGTTTGGGCAGTTGGGCCAGGGCGAGTTGGGTGGTTTCGATGTGGTCGGTGGCGGTGTTGGAGCCTGCGTTGCCGGGCCGCAGCAGGGCGGCCACCGGTTCTCCGGACCCGGCCGGGCCGTGGTCGACGAACGCGACGAGCGGGTGATGGCCGAAGGTCTTCTTCCAGGTCGCGGTGGCGTCCTGCTTCTCGGAGTGCGCGAGGACCAGCACGCCGTCGATGTCCACGATCACGCTGCCGTCGGCGGCCGGACTGTCTTCACCGGCCAACTCCCAGACCCGCGTGCGTACTTCGGCTCGCGCCGTGCGGATCGCGGTGAGAGCCTTCGGTCCGGCTGCGGCGAGGGCGTCGACGAGACGGGAGACCGTCGGGTCGGACGCCACCGGGCCGAACACGTCGGGCTCGGCCCGCAGCATGGCGACATCGGCCAGGCAGTCCCCGCCCAGAGCCGTCGCGAGCGCGATATCCAGCAGGACCTTGCCCGGGTCGTGCACCGTCCGCGGCTTGCGCCACGGCGCCATTGCCGCCGATATCGCACCGTCCAGGCCGGACTTGCGGACCGTCTCGACCAGCAGCACCGCCCCGGCCTGCGAGACCACCCCGCTGCCGCCGCCCTCGACGCGGACACGCGGGTACAACCCGATACGCTTGCTCACCTGGAGAGTGCTTCTTTCTGTGCAGCCAACAGGACCCTAGACAAGTCCCATCGTTGCAGGTCAGAGGCACTCTCCGCTTATTTGATCAAGGCATGGACGAGCACGCTCATGAAAGCGCGAGG
>NZ_JAYMZR010000206.1:0-1667 GCF_035828615.1 Streptomyces sp. H27-D2
GGGTCTGACAAGATTTTCGTAGCCGGTGATCGAAGGTGTCGTGGTTCCCTCCGTTCGGGGTGCAGGCTGGAGGGTGTATGACATCGAGTTGGAGGTCCTGCTGCCGCAACTGTCCGCGGTGCGGGTCGAGGAAGTGCAGGCCGGCACGGGTCTGATCCGGATCACAGCGCGGACCCGGGACGGGAGCGGGGCCGCGTGCTCGGGATGTGGCCGGTCCTCGGACTGGGTGCACAGCCGGTACGTACGGCACGTCGCCGATGAGGCGGTCGGCGGCCGGCCGGTGATCGTCGAGTTATCGGTACGCCGTCTGTACTGCGAGAACCCCGATTGCCCGAAGACCACGTTCGTGGAACAGGTCGACGGACTGACCGTGCGCTACCAAAGACGCACGCCTGCCTTGCAGCGGTTGCTGGGGGCGGTCGCGACGGCACTTGCCGGCAAGACCGCCGTCCGGCTGCTGCCTCATCTGCATCAACTGGTCAGTTGCAGCACGCTGCTGACCCTGCTGATGGCGCTGCCGCTGCCCGCGATGGCGGTGCCCCGGGTGCTGGGGGTCGATGACTTCGCGCTGCAGCGTGGGCACCGTTACGCGACCATCCTGATCGACGTGCTCACTCACGCGCGCGTCGATGTGCTGCCCGACCGGACCGTCGAGACATTGGCCGCCTGGCTGCGTGCGCACCCCGGCGTGGAGGTCGTCTGCAGGGACGGCTCCGCCTCCTACGCCGAGGCAATCCGCCAAGGAGCCCCCGACGCGGTGCAGGTCAGCGACCGCTGGCACCTGTGGCACAACCTCGCCGCCGCGGTGGAGAAGACGGTGGCCGCGCACGCCGCGTGCTGGCGCGCGAAGCCGCCCGAGGCGACGCCCGGGTCGCGTAACGAGCGCGTCCTGCAGACGCATGCCGCCGTGCACGAGTCGCTGGAGGCCGGGGTGAGCCTGTGCGAGACCGGCCGACACCTGGGCCTGGCGCTCAACACCGTCAAACGCTACGCCCGCGTCGGTGCTCCCGAGCAATTGATCCGTCCGCCCCAGTACCGGCGCTGCTTGGTCGATCCCTTCCGCGACCACTTGCGCGAGCGCCGCGCGGCCGGCCCGGTGGCCACCACCACCCTCCTCGCCGAGATCCGCGTGATGGGCTACACCGGCAGCCCGAACCTGCTGGTCCGCTATCTCGAACAGGGACGGGACCAGGAATCGCTGGCCGATCCCTCCATCCGCCGCCTCACCTCCTGGATCATGACCGACCCCGACCACCTGGCCGACGAACCGGGCACCCACCGCGACAAACTCACCGCCCTCTGCCCCGAGATGAGCATTCTGACCGGCCACGTCACCACCTTCGCGAAGCTGCTGGGCCACCACGAGCACTCCCCCGGGGATCCTGCCGCCCTCCAGGAATGGATCGAGGCGGTGAACGCCGACGACCTTCCAGCCCTGCACGGCTTCGTCCGCGGCATGGAGAAAGACCGAGACGCCGTGCAGGCCGGCCTCGACCTGCCCTACAGCAACGGAGCCACCGAGGGCATCAACAACAAGACGAAACTCCTCAAACGGCAGACCTACGGACGAGCGGGCTTCGCCCTCCTCCGCCAGCGCATCCTGCTCAACTGACCCACGGACCAGCAGCTTCGCCCCGATCACCGGCTACGAAAATCTTGTCAGACCC
>NZ_JAYMZR010000207.1:0-1621 GCF_035828615.1 Streptomyces sp. H27-D2
GTCGCGCTCCTTACGGGAATCATCCACTGACCCGCTGAACCCGGCGCGAAACCCGGCGCCCGCCGACGGAACGTTCCGTCGGCGGGCGCTTCTCATACACTGGGCCTTCGCATACCCAGATACCCTTGACCGGTGACCGACGCCCAAGAGAGTGCAGCAGACGCGACACTGCAATTTTCCGGCGGCGCCCAGCGCCTGCCGCCTACGTCTGCGCCTCCGGACCTGCAGTCCGTGCCGGTACCGGTCCCCCTGCTCGAACCGCGCGAGGGCATCCCACCGGTCACCAGGACCCAGGAAGCCCTCGACGAGGTGGTCGCGGCCTTCGCCGCCGGCACCGGTCCAGTCGCCGTGGACGCCGAGCGCGCCTCCGGCTACCGCTACGGACAGCGGGCCTATCTGGTCCAGCTGCGCCGTGAAGGCGCGGGCAGCGCCCTGGTCGACCCCGTGGGGTGCCCCGACCTGAGCGCTCTCGGCGCGGCCATCGCGGACGCCGAGTGGGTGCTGCACGCGGCGACCCAGGACCTACCGTGCCTGCGGGAAATAGGCATGACGCCCACCCGGCTGTTCGACACCGAGCTGGCCGGGCGGCTCGCCGGGTTCGCCCGCGTCGGCCTCGGCGCGATGGTCGAGAACGTCCTCGGCTACGCCCTGGAGAAGGGCCACTCCGCCGTCGACTGGTCGACCCGGCCGCTGCCCGACCCCTGGCTGCGCTACGCGGCGCTCGACGTCGAGCTGCTGGTGGACCTGCGGGACGCGCTGGAGGAGGAGCTGGCGGACCAGGGCAAGCTGGACTGGGCCCGGCAGGAGTTCGCGGCCATCGCCGCCGCGCCGCCCGCCCCGCCCCGCCAGGACCCCTGGCGGCGCACCTCCGGGATGCACAAGGTCCGGCGGCGCCGGCAGATGGCCGTGGTGCGCGAGCTGTGGACCGCCCGCGACCGGATCGCCCAGCGGCGCGACGTCTCGCCGGGCAAGGTGCTCGGCGACACCGCCATCATCGAGGCGGCGCTGAACCTGCCCGCGGACGCCCAGGCGCTGCTCGCGCTGCCCGGCTTCGGGAACCGGATGGGCCGCAAGCAGCTGGAGCAGTGGCAGGCGGCGGTGGACCGGGCGCGCGCCCTGCCCGACCCCGAACTCCCGCTGTCCGGACAGGCGTTGACCGGCCCGCCGCCACCCCGCTCCTGGGCCGACAAGGACCCGGTCGCCGCGGCGAGGCTGTCCACGGCGCGCGCCGCGGTGTCGGCGCTCGCCGAGGAGCTGAACCTGCCGCAGGAGAACCTGATCACTCCGGACACGGTCCGCCGGCTGTGCTGGGAGCCGCCGGCCGAGCCCACCCCGGAGGCCGTCGCGGCCATCCTGGCCGGGCCCGGGGCACGCCAGTGGCAGATCGACCAGGTCACGCCGGTGCTCGTCGAGCCGCTGAGCGCGGCGCCGGCGCCGTCTGCCGACAGCGACACCGCAACCGCCGGCTGACATCAGCGGCTGCCCGGCCGGCCGCCTGCGGCACCGCCCACCCGGGCGCCCGCGGCGCGACCGCCCGCAGCGCCACCGCCGCACCGCCGCGGCGCCCCCCGCACGACATAACGGCCCCGCGACCACGGCCCGGGGCCCCGTCGTTGCCGCA
>NZ_JAYMZR010000208.1:0-1566 GCF_035828615.1 Streptomyces sp. H27-D2
CAAATACACGACAGCGTCCAGGACCTACCGCCCCTCCGGCCCCGACCCCTCCTGTCACTTCCCCGGTCCACCGCCGGTGGACCGGGGAAGCCCTCGTACGGGGTTACCGGAGCGGGCGGGGCCGCCGGACCGGGTCGGCCGTACGCGCCGGGCTGACCGGGCCCGTACGGCCCGGCGGGCCGTACGGGCCCGGCGGGGGCTGGGCTGGCTGGGCGGAACGCTCGTACGGCACGGGTTGCGTGGCACGGCTGTACCGCACGGCCATACCGCGCGCCCCGCGGTGCCGGACGGACTACGCGCAACCCGGGCAAGCCACCCCACGCCCCAGCCCCGGACTCGAACACACACCCGGTACGCGGCTACGCTGCGCGGCCATGACTGACACCGTGCAGGACCTGGTGGCCGGAGCAGCGGCCTTGATCGTCGGCCTGGCTCTCGGCTGGGCCGTGCATATCGCCGTGGTGCGCCGCAAACTCCGCCGGGAGCAGGCCTTCTTCGGACTGCCGCAGGGGGCGGAGTGCGTTCTGGTCACCCACCGGGACAGCACCTCCGCGCAGTGGAGCATCCCGCGGCACGACGCCCTCGCGCTGCTCGGCCTCGCGGCCGTGGTGGAGAACTGCGGCGCGCACGCCGAGGTGGCCCCGCACGACACCGGCCTCCAGGGCTTTGGAGCCCGTACCGAGTTCTGCGTCGGCGACCCGACCGCGCACCGCCGGCTCGCCTCGCACCTGGCGAATCTGCTGCCCGGCGTCACCGTGCACGCCAACAGCGAGAACCCGGTGGAGCGCGGCACCTTCACCATCGGCGGCACCGCGTACAGGGTGGAGCCCGGGGCCGCCGAGTACGTACTGCTCGCCCGGCTCACCGCGGGCGAGGGCGACCGCCCGGTCTTCCTGGCCGCCGGCCAGCGCCCGGTGACTCACCGGGCCGCCGTCCGGCACCTGGTCCGCAACCGCGCCCGGCTGGCCCGGAAGCATGGCGCGGACGGCACGTTCTGCCTGCTCCTGAAGGTGGTCAACTCACAGGCGTACGGGCCGGATGTGGTCGAACTCGTCGCCGATGTCACCCGCGCGGCGAGCACCCCGGCCCCGGCCGAGCCAAAGGGGCATCGCGCGGCATAGCGCGCGCTGAAGGGTAACCACGCGGCGTAGCCCTGCGCCGGCACGCCGGACCAACATCCGCCACCGCCGGGCGGCTGGGCGGCCGGGCCGCCGTTGGGTTGGCGCGGGTGCGGTCCCACGCGGCACGGGTACCGCCCGTGTGGGGCGGCACAGGCACCGCCCCACACGGCCCGGCCAACACACGCCCGCCCACCCGGGTTTGCGCGTGGTCCGTCCAGGCTGGGGACGCGCGGTACGGCCGTGCACGCCGCCCGTCTGGCCCGCCCAACCCATCTGCCCCGCCCCGTCCGGCCCGCCCAGCCGAGCCCGGCGCGTACAGCCCACCCAGCCCCGTACGGCCCGGCAGCCCCGCCTGCTCCGGCAGCCCCGTACGAGGGCTTCCCCGGTCCACCGGCGGTGGACCGGGGAAGTGACAGGAGGGGTCGGGGCCGGAGGGGCGGTAGGT
>NZ_JAYMZR010000209.1:0-1541 GCF_035828615.1 Streptomyces sp. H27-D2
GGGGGTGCCCCTATGTCTTTCGTCAACCCCGAGCTGCCTGTCTTGTGATGATTCGTCCATGTCGGGTTCATGCGGCGAGTTCGACGTTCTTGGCGGTGCGGGGTTCGTAGAAGGTGCCGTTGCGGAGCATGGCGTGGATGACGTTGATGCGTTGGCGGGCGAGGCGGAGGAGGGCTTGGGTGTGGGTTTTGCCGTTGGCGCGTTGCCGGTCGTAGTAGGTGCGGGAGGGCGGGTCGTGGAGGGCGGCGAATGCGGAGAGGAACATGGCGCGTTTGAGCTGGCGGTTTCCGCGGTGGGGTGCGTGTTCGCCGCGGATGGAGCTGCCGGAGGACTTGGTGACGGGGGCGAGGCCGGCGTAGGAGGCGAGGTGCCCGGCGGTGGCGAAGGTGGAGCCGTCGCCGATGGTGACCAGCAGGGCTGCTCCGGTCCTGACGCCCACGCCGGGCAGCGACATCAGGAGCTGGGAAAGAGGGTGGGCCGCCAGCAGGGCGCTGATCTGGGCTTCCAGGGTGCGGCGCTGGTCCAGAACGGCGGTGAGCTGGGCGGCGAGGGAGGGCACGATGGTGGCGGCGGCCCGGGTGCCGGGCACCACCACGGTCTGTTCGTCGAGCGCGTCGAAGATGTCGTCGACCAGGCGTGCGTACATGCGTGGCGCCCGCGGGCGGAGCAGGGTGAGGAGTTGGCGGCGTCCGGCCTTGCGGATCTGGGCCGGGGAGCCGAAGCGTTCCAACAGGGCCCGGACGGCGGGGTGGTGGACGCGGGGGCCCAGGACGCGCTCCAGGCTCGGGTGGATCTGGGTGAGCAGGCCGCGCAGCCGGTTGGAGACGCGGGTGGCCTCGCCTGCGAGGTCGTCGTCGAAGCCGACCAGCATGGCGAGCTCGGCGGTGGTCTCGTCGGTGAGGTCGATGGCGCGCAGGGTGTGGGGCATGGTGCGGGCGGTGTCGGCGATGACGTAGGCGTCGCGGGCGTCGGTCTTGGCCTCGCCGGGGTAGAGGTCGGCGGCCCGGCGCATGGACAGCCCGGGCAGGTAGGCGACGTGGCAGCCGGTGTCGCGGGCGACCGCGACGGGCAGGGCCCCGATGTTGGCGATCTGGTCGACGATCACCAGGACGGTGCCGAACTTCGCTCTCAGCTTCTCGAACAGGGCCCGCAGTTTGGGCTCGCTGTTGGGCATCCGCTTGTCGTGCACGGTCTTCCCGGCCGGGGTCAGGCCGTGGGCGTGGTGTTCGCCCTTGCCGACGTCCATGCCGAGGAACACGCCTATGTGACTGGTGTCGAACATCCGCGTCCCCCTGGGTGGGTGAGCATCCGTCCCGGCTATCCCTACGGCACCGCGCGCCGGCAACCACGTTATGCAGATCTGCCCCGGTCACGTCCGGCGTTGCACCGGACACGGTGGCGATCAGGCCCCTCATCAGCGGTCAAGCGGTGCCCCAGGCCCGGTGACACCACCCCCCAGGCCATACGCGCGGCAGGGGGCACATAGTCATGCCGGACCCGGGGGCCAGGAGCCCCATTGCGGGGCCACGAAAAAGATAACG
>NZ_JAYMZR010000210.1:0-1357 GCF_035828615.1 Streptomyces sp. H27-D2
GCGATTACGAACGCTTACCCCAGCACCACGAAGCCATGGTCAAGTGGTCGATGATCATGCTCATGGCGCGCCGGCCCGCCCGAATCGATCACGTTCGGTAATCAGAATGATCAGTTTGTTCACAGGCGCTGAGAGGGTGTTCAGCGAGTGCTCGGCGGACTCGCAGTACTTGAGGCGGGTTGTCAAGGAGCAGGGGGGTGTGTCAATCCCCCGGAAACGTAGAGGCCTTCCTTATGCGGCCCGGGCCTCCGAACGGCTCTTGCCGCGTGCTTCGGTGATGGTCCGTTCGAACTCTTCCGGCGGCGATCCGCCGGCCGCGCTGTGCCTTCGGCGTGTGTTGTAGAACCCGGTGATCCAGGTCGCGATCTTCAGCCGGGCCTCGGTCCGGGTGGCGAACGTGTGCCGGTGGATGTACTCGACCTTGATCGTCGAGTTGAACGACTCCGCGGCGGCGTTGTCCAGCGCCGAGCCCACCCGCCCCATGGACTGCACCACGCCCAACCGGTCACACAGGCCGTTGTACGCCTCAGATGTGTACACCAGCTTCCGCCTCGCCACCCACCTGGCCGCCGAACAGATCGCCGCGTCCATCGGCACCGTCGGGGACGCCCTCGACAACGCACTGATGGAATCGACCGTCGGACTCTACAAAACCGAACTCATCAAACCCCAGCGGCCCTGGAAGGCCCTCAGCGACGTCGAGTTGGCCACCGCCGAATGGACCGACTGGTACAACCACCGACGACTCCACGGTGAGATAGGCCACGTCCCACCCGCCGAATACGAGACCACCTACTACCGACAGAACACACAAGAACCGCAGGTCACAGCCACAACCTAGAGTCTCTACCGAACCCGGAACGGTTCAGTCGAGGGCGGCCTGGTCGCGGCCGGCCACGCGCACGTCGGCGCCTGTGCGGCGAAGGCCCGTGCGGTCCGTGCGCCGATTCCGCGTGAGCCTGCGGTGATGACCACGACCGTGCCGGACAGGTCCGGACAGCTGCTGCTGGGCATGGCGGTGACTCCCCTCTTACGCGTTGCGGGCGGGCCGGGTGCGCGGGAGCAGCGCTGCCGCGGTCACCAGCCATACGGTGCCGCCGAAGCGGACGACCGGCAGCAGATACTCGAAGCCGGAGTTGAGCAGGGACAGCGTCGAGAGCATCCCGGCGGCGGCGAGTACGAGCCCGATCCAGGCCGCGGGCCGCGGCAGCAGTCGGCCGAGCAGGCCCGTCACGGAGACTCCGGCGATGAGCATGGCGAGCATCACCGCGTAGACGACGCCGCCGGTCAGGAACGAGAGGTCGGCCAGCGCGCGGGCCAGTGCGTGATCGGCGTCGTCTACGCGGTGATGCTCGCC
>NZ_JAYMZR010000211.1:0-1353 GCF_035828615.1 Streptomyces sp. H27-D2
GGATGCGGCAGCCCGTTCAGGTGATCGCCCGCGAGGTGAATCTTCCCTGGCGGGAGGAGGATCTGTCGGGGCTGGACGGGGAAGCCGCGTGGGCGGAGTCGGAGCGGATCGGGGTCGAGGAGCGTGCTCAGCGCTTCGATCTGGCGCAGCCGCCGCTGGTGCGGGTTTTGCTGGTGAAGGTGGGTCGGGACCGGTATCGGATGATGGTGACGCTGCATCATCTGCTGTTGGATGGTTGGTCGTTGCCTATTTTGATGCGTGAGTTGTGGGCCTGCTATGCGGCGGGCGGCAGTGCGGGTGGTCTGCCCGTGGTGGCTCCGTATCGCGATTACCTGGCCTGGTTGTCCCGTCAGGACAAGCAAGCCGCCCGCGAGGCGTGGCAGCAGGCGCTGGCCGGGGCGGAGGAACCGACCCTCGTCGCGCCCATGGTGTCGAGCGCCGCGTCGGTGCTGACCCGCATGCTCACCGTCACGGCAGGCGAGCGGCTGGCCGGAACGTTGCGGCAGCTGGCTCGTGCTCTTGGGCTGACGTTGAACACGGTGGTGCAGGCTGCTTGGGCTGTGGTGGTCGGGCAGTTGGCGGGGCGTCGTGATGTGGTGTTCGGTGCGACGGTGGCGGGGCGGCCGGCGGATCTGCCGGGCATGGAGGACATGCTGGGGTTGTTCATCAACACGGTTCCGGTGCGGGTGAGTTTCGATCCGGCGCAGACGATCGCCGAGCTGCTGACCGGGTTGCAGGCCCAGCAGTCGGCGCTGCTGGACCACCAGCATTTGAGCCTGAGCAGCATTCAGCGGGTGGCTGGTCCTGGTGCGACTTTCGATACGTTGATGGCGTTCGAGAATTATCCGGGTGACCCGGCGGTGCCGCCCTCCAGCGAAGGCTTGTCGCTCACGGATACCGGTATGCGGGAGTCGACCAGCTTCGCGCTGGCCCTGGGCGTGAACCCGACTGAGGACTTGGGGCTTCGCCTCGACTACCGGCCTGACCTGTTCGACGAGGACACCGTCCGGGCAGTGGCTGATCGTCTGATGCGGGTGCTGGAACAGATCGCGGCTGACCCGCACGCACAGGTCAGTGACATCGACGCGCTGGGCCCGGCAGAACGCTCTCTCGTGGTCGAGCGGTGGAACGACACTGCGCTGTCAGTGTCGGCGGGGTCGTTGTTGGAGCTGTTCCGGGTTTGGGTCGAGCGGTCGCCGGGTGCGGCGGCGGTGCGGTGTGGTTCCGTGGTGCTGTCGTATGGGGAGTTGGAGGCGCGGGCGAATCGCTTGGCCCGCTATCTGACCGGTCTCGGTGTGGGTCGCGAGAGCAGGGTCGGATTGTGTCTGCCGCGTGGGGTGGACATGGTTGTGG
>NZ_JAYMZR010000212.1:0-1341 GCF_035828615.1 Streptomyces sp. H27-D2
CAAGTCCGAAGGCGCCCGCCACCTGGCCGACGCCGCCGCCGACCACGGGTACCTGCCGGGACCCGGATTCCTGGTCCTCTTCGGCAGCGTCGCCGGGGTCTTCGGAAACCGCGGCCAGGCCGACTACGCCGCCGCCAACGACGCCCTGGACACCCTCGCCCACTCCTGGTCACGGCGGTTCCCCGGCAGGGTGCTGGCGATCGACTGGGGCCCGTGGAGCTCCGGAGCCGGCGGCATGGTCACCCCGGAACTGGAACGCGCCTACGCGCGCCGGGGCATCCCGCTCATCGACCCCGACGCGGGCACGGCCGCGTTCCTCGCCGAACTGGCCCACGGCACGGACACCCAAGTCGTCGTCATGGCACAGGACATGGCGCAGGACATGGCAGGGGACATGCCGGGGGAGCCGGACCATGGCTGAAGCGCGGCACGGCCCCCGGCCCGGCGACGCCGCCATCGTCGGGATGGGCGCGATCTTCCCCGGCGCCGCCGACCTGGCCGCGTACCGGCGCAACCTCCTCGCGGGCGCCGACGCCATCACCGAGGTGCCGCCCACCCGCTGGGACCCGGAGGTCTACTACCACCCGGACGGCGCCGAGGGCCCCGCCCGCAGCGACCGCTTCTACTGCCGGCGCGGCGGCTTCATCGACGACCTCGCCGCCTTCGACCCCACCCGCTTCGGCATCATGCCCGCCGCCGTGGCCGGGGCCGAGCCCGACCAACTGCTGGCCCTGCACGTGATCGCCGCGGCCGTGGCCGACGCGGGGGGCGAGGAGCGGCTGCCCGCCGACCGCTCCCGGATCGGCGTCATCCTCGGCCGGGGCGGCTTCATGGGCATGGCCACCGCCCGCCTCGACCAGCGGGTGCGCACCGCCCACCAGCTCGCCGCGACCCTGCGCGAACTCGCCCCCGAACTGGGCGAGGACCGCGTCAAGGAGGTACGCGAGGCATTCCAGGCGGGCCTCGGCCCGGAGCGGCCGGACGCGTCCATCGGCCTGGTCCCCAGCTTCACCGCTGCCCGCACCGCCAACCGCCTGGACTTCCGAGGCCCCGCCTACACCCTCGACGCCGCCTGCGCCTCGTCGCTGCTCGCCGTCGAGCAAGCCGTCGGCCTGCTGGCGGCGGACCGCTGCGACCTGGTCGTCGCCGGAGCCGTCCACCACTGCCATATCGCCACCCTGTGGAGCGTGTTCACCCAACTGCGCGCGCTCAGCCCCAGCGGGCGGATCCGCCCCTTCGACCGCCGCGCCGACGGGACGCTGCTCTCCGAGGGCACCGGCGTCGTGCTGCTCAAACGGCTGGCCGACGCCGAACGCGACGGCGACCGGATCTACGCCGTCA
>NZ_JAYMZR010000213.1:0-1317 GCF_035828615.1 Streptomyces sp. H27-D2
TTCGGGTCGGGTCGGGTCGGGTCGGGTTGGGTGGGCGCAGTCCGGACCGGACCGGCGTGCCGCCGCGCGAGCGTCAGCCCGTGGCGCGCCCCGCGCGCCAGCCGCGGCGGCGACCGCGCGGCAGTACCCCGCCCAGCGCGGCGATCAGCAGGATCGCCAGGCCCGCCCCGACGGCCACCAGGACGGACCGGTCCCGCGCGTCGGACGAACGCGCCGGCGGCATCGCGGCCGGCGGGTGCACGGCGGGAGCGGCGGCGGGCCGTGCGTGCTCCTCGGGCAGTACGGCCGAGACCGCCTGCACCGGGTCGACCGTACCCCGGCCGACAATCGGATCGAGCGCGTCGCCGCTCGCGCCGTACGCCGTGCTCTCCAGCCGGTGCGCGACCTGCCGCGCCGTCAGACGCGGGTGGTAGGAGATCACCAGGGCCGCCGTCCCGGAGACGAACGCGCCGGCCACCGCGTCGCCGCCGCCGGTGAACTGACCCGGTCCGCCCGGACCCGGGCCCGTCACGGAGACCCCGGGCGCGGACAGCCGCGGCGCGGCGGCCCCCTTCACCCCGGCCTCCGCGCCGTCCGCCGCGCCAGCCGTGTCCGGGATCGCTCCGCCGGGCCCGACGGAGGAGACGGCCAGTACGCCGGGCAGCGCGGCCGGGTAGGAAGGCCCCTTGCCCCCGTCCTCGGCGGCGGCCGGGGCGATCACCAGCGCGCCCTTGTCCTGCGCCGCGCGGACCGCCGTCCTGAGGGCGGCCGACGAGGTGCCGGAGCTCAGCGCGACGTCGATGACCCGGGCGCCGGATTCCGTGGCGGCCCTGACGCCCTTCGCCAGCGCGCCGGGGGACGTCACGCCGCGCTTGTCGGTGGCCCGGATGGCCAGCACCTTCGCCTCCGGCGCGACACCGGCCGTCCGCGTCCCGTCGAGCTTGCGTCCCGCCACGATTCCGGCGAGGAAGGTGCCGTGCCCCACGCAGTCGTCCCGCGCGGCGCCTCCCGAGACCACGTCCGGTCCCGCGGTGACCCGGCCGGCCAGCGACGGCACCCGCTCGCTGTCCCCGCCAGTGTCGACGACGGCGACGGTCACCCCGGCGCCGCGCGTGAGCTGCCACGCCTGAGGGAGATTCAGAAAGCTTTGTGCCCAAGGGAGTTGGGACGAACTCTTCTTGGACGCCGGAGTGCACGGCTGCCCGGCGGCGACGGCGGAGGGCATTCCCGGAAGGGAGGGACTGTCCCCCCGCGGCACCGCGACGGCCGGCGCGGCGAGCACCGGTATGAGGGACAACGCGGCGAGGGCCGCCACGCCTCCGCGACGGTGGGCCGGTT
>NZ_JAYMZR010000214.1:0-1294 GCF_035828615.1 Streptomyces sp. H27-D2
GGGCTTGGAGGTAGCGCCCGACTGGCTGCCGGGTGGGCTCCTCCGTCTAAGCCACCTAGGGGGTGGCTGGGACGCGTGACTCACGCCCCGCGATCCACACGGTCTCGCCCTTGCGGGCGATGTTGTGGGACGCGTTGTCGTCCGCGTTGGCCAGGAACCCGCAGGCCCGGCACGCGAACGTTGCCTGTGTCGCCCGGTTCTTCCGGTCGATGTGGCCGCACTCGGAGCATTGCTGGCTGGTGTACGCCGGATCGACGTACACCAGCGGCACCCCGGCCCGGCGCGCCTTGTAGTCAAGGAACTGGCCGAGCTGGTGGAAGCTCCACGAGTGCAGTTTTGTCCGCTGGTCCTTGCGGAGCCGTACCCGTTCGCGGATGCCCGTGAGGTCTTCGAGGGCGATTCCGCGGCCGGTGCGTTCAGCGGTGGTGACGATGGTCTTGGAGATGATGTGGTTGACGTTCGCGGCGTGCCGCTGTTCCTTGCGGCCGCGCTTCTTGAGCAGGCGCTTGGCGGACTGGGTGCCCTTGGCCTGGAGCTTGCGACGCAAGTCGAGCTGCCGCTTGCGGTGCCGGTTCAACCCGCGCCCGGCGGCACGGTAGCCGCTGGACGTGGTGGCGATGTCGACGATCCCCAGGTCCACGCCGAGGAACCCGTCCGGCTCCGAGATCGGCACGTCGGGCAGGTCGATCGTGGTGATCAGGAAGAACATCCCGTCGCGCCGGATCAGGTCCGACTCGCCCTTACGCTGCTCGCGCAGCATCTTGAGCGCATCCGCCGAGCACACGAAGCGGACGTTCTTCAGCCGGCCCGCGGTCGTCCAGATGCTGACGGTCTGCTGGTCGTACTGCCACGACAGGCACCGGTCGTCATACGGTTGCGCCGCATCCGGCCGGAAGGCGATCGGCTTGGACTCGGCCTTGACCCGCCGCTTCGATCCCGGCTTGCCGAGGTTCCCGGCGCGGATGTTGGCCTTGAGCGTGGTGTAGGCGTCGCGGGTCTTCTTGATCACGTGCTGGGCGGCCTGCGCCCCAAGTCCCCGCGCCTTCAACTCGGCATAGGTGTGCTTCCGCAGCTCGTACTCACGCGGCACACCGTGCTCGAACGCGACCTTCGACACCCAGTTCGCGGCATCGTTGACCGTGTGCAGGGTCGCCGACAACGCGGCGGCCTGGTCGGCCTCCGGCATCAGCTTCAACTGCACAACGATCTTCATGCGGATCATCGTACTACAGTTGACCTATGTCACCACGATGGGAACCAAACCCCAATATTCGCAGGGGCCGTACGGTCGTCT
>NZ_JAYMZR010000215.1:0-1262 GCF_035828615.1 Streptomyces sp. H27-D2
ACCTCCATCACCAACATCGCCAGCCTCGTAACCAACGACCCCGCCCTGGGCAGGGGCCCCATCGGCCTGCTCACCGACGCAGCCGTGGTCATCGAGGACGGAAAGATCGCCTGGGTAGGCCCGACCAGGAACGCCCCCGCAGCCGACGAGACATTCGACGCCGACGGCCAAGCCCTCATCCCCGGCTTCGTCGACTCGCACTCCCACCTCCTCTTCGCAGGCGACCGCACCGCCGAGTTCAACGCCCGCATGTCCGGCAAGAGCTACTCCGCCGGAGGCATCCGCACCACGGTCGCCGCCACCCGCGCCGCGACGGACGAGGCCCTGCACACCAACGTGGCGCGCTACCTAGCCGAGGCGCTCCGGCAGGGCACCACGACCCAGGAGACCAAATCCGGCTACGGCCTCACCGTCGAGGACGAGGCCCGCGCGCTGCGCATCGCCGCCGAGCACACCGACGAGGTCACCTACCTCGGCGCGCACATCGTCTCGCCGGACTACGCCGACGACCCGGCCGGATACGTCGACCTGGTCACTGGCCCGATGCTCGACGCCTGCGCGCCGCACGCCCGTTGGATCGACGTGTTCTGCGAGAAGGGGGCGTTCGACGGAGACCAGGCCCGCGCGATCCTCACCGCGGGCAAGGCGCGCGGCCTGACGCCGCGCATCCACGCCAACCAGCTCTCGTACGGCCCCGGCGTCCAACTCGGCGTAGAACTGGACGCGGCCTCCGCAGACCACTGCACGCACCTCAGCACGGAGGACATCGACGCCCTGGCGAACAGCGCGACGGTCGCGACGCTGCTCCCCGGCGCGGAGTTCTCCACCCGCGCCCAGTGGCCGGACGCCCGCCGCCTGCTCGACGCGGGCGCGGTCGTCGCGCTGTCCACGGACTGCAACCCCGGCTCGTCCTTCACCAGCTCGATGCCGTTCTGCATCGCGCTGGCCGTACGGGACATGGGGATGACGCCGGACGAGGCGATCTGGTCCGCGACGGCGGGCGGCGCCCAAGCGCTGCGCCGCACCGACGTAGGCCGCGTCTCACCGGGCGCCCGCGCGGACCTGGCCCTGCTGGACGCGCCGAGCCACGTGCACCTGGCGTACCGCCCGGGCGTCCCGCTCGTCTCCGCCGTCTGGCAGGGAGGCGTCCGCACGGACGTGCGCTGACCGACCCACCGCACAGCGGGGCCGCCCGTCACACCCGCACAACCCCACCCACCCGCCCTCAATGAAACGCCGAAGTCCACAACCGAGCCTTATAG
>NZ_JAYMZR010000216.1:0-1202 GCF_035828615.1 Streptomyces sp. H27-D2
GACGGTCCACGTCGGGCATCAGCGTGGCTGTGCCGCAGTCCACGGCCCGGGTCACGGGTATCGGCTCGTCCACCGTCCCATTGTGCCGGTGGCCGCGGCCGTCCGGTACCGCCGCCGTGCACTGCGGACGGGGTTCGCGGAGTGCCACGCACGCCGTCCCCGCCTTCGCAGCGCCCGGACACCCGCCGGTCCGGTGGCACGCCGGCGCGGGCCCGCTCAGCTCGCCCAGACGCTCGCGACCTCCTGAGCGTGCGCGGCGGCCTGGGCGAAGCCCGCTCGTGCGGCGGGGGCCCGGCGGGCCGGGTCGAGTACGTTGCGGCCGAAAGCGGCGCGGGCCGCACGGTCCGGGGAGAGCAGCGCGACGCGGGAGCCGTTCCTGGTCAGCGCGTCGGCCTGGGAGCGGGCGGAGGCGATGGGGCCGCCGCCCATGAGGATCGGGGCCAGCACGACGACCCGTTCGTATCCCGCCGCGAGGTCGGCGTTGGCCGAGGAGCGTATGCCGCCGTCGATCCAGCGCTTGTCCCCGATGGTCACCGGGGGCCAGACCAGCGGGACGGCGCAGCTCGCGGCGACCGCGTCGACGATGCCGACGCCGCTGGCGGCCTCGAACGCCGAGAATTCGCCGCTGCCGGAGTCGACCGCCGTGACGATCAGGCGTCGGCCGGGCCAGTCGTGCGAGACGAGCCGTTGCGCGATGACCTCGCGCTGCTCGCTCTCCGGAGGGGTGCGCGCCGCGAGGGCCGCCCGCCCCAGGCGCACGCCGTAGGCGCGCGCGTCGCGGGCGCGCAGGGCGTGCCAGACGAACGCGGACAGCACGGCCGGGCCGAGCCGGGCCGCGATCTCGCCCTTGGAGTCGGCGAGCTGGCGTTCGTACAGCTCGCCGAGGGTGAGCAGCCCAGAGGTGAGCTGCGCTCCGACGATCGAGCCCGCTGAGGTGCCGACCACCAGGTCCGCACCTGTGAGGTCCACTCCGGCTTCGGCCAGTCCGGCGAGCATGCCGATCTCCCAGCCGATGCCGGTGATGCCTCCGCCGCCGAGTACCAGTGCCGTGGCTGCCATCCCGCCGCTCCCCTCGCCTGTCCGTTCAGCTGTGCGGGCAGTCTCGCACCCGGGGCCGCGCTCCGGTCGGGTGCGGGCGGACAGCCCCGGTCCCCTGGTCCGGGGCTGTCCGGTCTCGCGCCGGGACGCGGTCGACCTGGGAA
>NZ_JAYMZR010000217.1:0-1156 GCF_035828615.1 Streptomyces sp. H27-D2
GGTGGTGGTGGGGTGCGGACGCACTGAGGAACGTCGACGCCTGCTTCCCGCGCGGGTGGTGGTGTATTTCGTGCTCGCGATGTGCCTGTTCTCGGGGCAGGGGTACGAGGAGGTCGGACGGCTTCTGACGCAGGGCCTGGAACGGGAACGTCGCTGGTCGAGGACGTGGCGGGTGCCCACCAGCGGGGCGATCGGACGGGCCCGGCTCCGGCTGGGGGCGGAACCGATGAGGGCGTTGTTCGCCCGGGTCTGCCGGCCCGTGGCGGTCCCGGCGACGCCGGGAGCCTGGTTTCGTGGTCTGCGGTTGGTGTCGGTGGACGGGACGACCTTCGACCTTCCCGACACGGAGGCGAACGCCGCCTTCTTCGGGCGGCCGGGAACGGGGCGCGGCCAGGGCAGGAGCGCGTATCCGCAGGCCAGGGCCGTGGCCCTGGTCGAGTGCGGCACCCATGCCGTGTTCGCCGCCGACGTCGCGCCGCTGGGTGTGCACGAGACGGTCCTGGCCCGCCGCCTGTTCCCGTCACTGACCAGGGGAATGCTGCTTCTGGCAGACCGGGGCTTCCTCGGCCTCGACCTGTGGCGGGCCGCCGCGGCGACCGGCGCGGACCTGCTGTGGCGGGTCAAGAGCAACGCGGTCCTGCCCGTGCTGACCGCACTGCCCGACGGCTCGTACCTGTCGCGGATCGTCGCCGCCCGGGACAAGAACCGACGAGCCGACCCGGAAGCGGTCCGCGTCATCGAGTACACCCTGGGCCCTCCCGGAGAGGGCACCGTGTACCGGCTGCTCACCACTCTCCTGGACCCGGCCACCGCGCCGGCCGCGGAACTGGCCGCGCTCTACGCCGAGCGCTGGGAGATCGAGACGACCCTCGACGAGATCAAGACCCACCTGTGCGGACCCCACTTCGTCCTGCGATCCCAGCATCCGGTGGGGGCCGAGCAGGAGATCTTCGCGTTCCTCCTGGTGCACCACGCGCTGCGCGACCTGATGCACCAGGCCTCCCAGCGGGAGGGAGAGGATCCGGACCGGATGTCCTTCATTCGCACCTTGCGCGTCGTCCGCCGGCAGACCACCAGCCAGGCGGGCTTTTCCCCCCTCCCGGCTCACCCGGGCGCTGACGCGGACCCTGCGTGAGATCACCGAACGTCTCCTGGA
>NZ_JAYMZR010000218.1:0-1036 GCF_035828615.1 Streptomyces sp. H27-D2
GTTCCCCGTGCGGGGGCGGCCGGCGATCTCGCCTGGGGCGCTGGCGCTGGTTTCGGTGCTGCAGTACGCGGAGGGGCTCACCGACCGGCAGGCCGCTGACCAGGTGCGGGCCCGTATGGACTGGAAGTTCCTGCTCGGCCTGGAGCTGGACGACCCGGGGTTCGACTTCTCCGTCCTGAGCGACTTCCGCGCCCGGCTGATCGAGCACGGGCTGGAGGAGAAGGTCCTGGAACTGGTCCTGGAGCGGATCTCCGGGCTCGGGCTGCTGCGCGCGGGGGGTCGCCAGCGGACCGATTCCACCCATGTCCTGGCGGCGGTACGGACGTTGAACCGGATGGAGTTCGTCGGCGAGACACTTCGCGCTGCCTTGGAGGCCCTGGCGGCGGCCGCCCCGCAATGGCTGTCCCCGCTGGTCACCGCGGACTGGGCCAAGCGCTACGGCGCCCGGATCGACTCCTACCGCTTCCCCAAGGGCGACAACGTCCGCGCCGGGTGGGCCGGGCAAGTCGGCCAGGACGGCTTCACGATACTCCAGGCCGCCTTCGCCCCCACCGCCCCGGGCCGGCTGCGGGAGATCCCCGCCGTCCAGGTCCTGCGCCGGGCCTGGGTCGAGCAGTACCACCGCGACGAGGACGGGATGGGGGTGCGCTGGCGGGAGGGCAAGGACCTCCCGCCGGGCAGACGCCGGCTGTCCTCGCCTTACGACCCGGATGCCCGCTACGGCGTGAAGCGAGGCTCGGGCTGGTGCGGCTATAAGACCCACCTGAGCGAGACCTGCGAACCCGATGCCCCGCACCTGATCACCCATGTGGTGACCACGGACGCCACCGTCGCCGACACCGAGGTGACCGAAGAAGTCCACCAGGGCCTGTCCGCACGGCAGTTACTCCCCGACGAGCACGATGTGGACGCCGGCTACGTCACCGCCGCACACATCGTCACCGCCCGCGACGAGTACGGGATCGAGCTCGTCGGGCCGGTCGGACTGGACACGTGCCACGAGAGCCACGAGGGTGAGCACTTCGCGCAGAGTGCT
>NZ_JAYMZR010000219.1:0-1023 GCF_035828615.1 Streptomyces sp. H27-D2
GGCGATCCGTGTGCTGGTCAGGGGGCGTTCTTCGAGCGGGTGGCCGGCGTAGCGGGAGATCGGGGACTTGACCTTGCGGGCTGAGAGCCGGGCTCGGCGGGCGGGCAGCAGGTGGGAGAGGAGGGCGGTGGTGATGGTCTCGGGCGGGGCGGGATCGTGCTGGTCGGTGATCCCCGTGGCCCGGATCACCGTGGCTTGGGCTGTGGCGGTAGCTGTGGTGAAGCTGGCTCGGTCGGGATCGAGGTCCGGCCGGGTCCGGGCCGCGTCGACCATCGCGTGGCGCAGTACTTGGTAGAGGGTGAGCAGGGACCACAGTTCCTGTTCGAGTCCTGCCGGGTCCATCGAGCGGAGAACCCGGCCGCGTAGCAGGGTGTGGCGCAGGGCGAGGTAGCTCGATTCGATCTCCCAGCGTTCGTGGTACAGCTCGATCAACTCGCGTGCCGGGTGGGCACGGTGATCGAGCAGGCTGGTGGCCAGCGAGTAATGGCTGGTGAGGTGGGCTCCGTTGGCCAGGTGCGTGGTGACCTGTGCCTGGATGACGCGCACGTTGAGCGAGCCGAGCCGGGTGAGGATCGAGCCGTCAGGCAGCACAGCGAGGCGAGGGAGCCTGCGGCCGGTCCGCATGCGGACCAGGAACTGCGCTCCGGTCGCCCGGACCCCTGTAAGGAACTCGCCGCCGTCGAAAGCGCGGTCCGCGAGCAGCAGCATGCCGGGGTCGAGCCGTTCGACCAGACGTGCGGCGTAGGTGATCTCTCCCGTGCTGCGTGGTCCGAACACCGCACCGAGCAGGCCACGGGTGCCGGTCTCGACCAGAGTCACCATTTGCAGGCGCGGGTAGCCGTGGAACCCTCCGCGGCCGGTCTCCGCACGCCCGAGCCAGGCGCGGTTGCGTTCGGAGTCCGGGCAGTGCAGCGATGCGCATCCGTCGAAGGCGACGGTGCGCCAGCGCCGATAGCGCAGGCCCGGGGTGCGCGGATCGGCGAGCGGCACCGCGAGGGTGTCGAACAACCGCCTGAGCGGCCG
>NZ_JAYMZR010000220.1:0-993 GCF_035828615.1 Streptomyces sp. H27-D2
GGTGTCGTGGTACTTGTGGATCAGTCCGCCGAGGATGTCGTGGCGCTGGATCCGCCGGGCGGGGAACGGGATCACGTCGGGGTCGTCCAGGGGTGCCCGAAGCTCCCGGGCTCGGTGCGGACGCCCAGTGTTGTAGTGGTCGGCGTACTCCTCCAGGACACGGCGCAGGTGCCGTTCGTCGTGGACAAGTAGGCGGTCGGTGCACTCGGCCCGCACGGTGCGGACAAACCGTTCCGCGTGGGCGTTCATCTTCGGAGCCTGCGGCGCACTCTTGAGGATCTGGATGTCTTCCGCGGCGAAGACGGCATCGAACGCGTCGGTGTACTTGCTGTCGCGGTCACGCAGCAGGAAACGGAAACCGGGGGCGCGCTCGCCGAAGCCGGCGACCAGGTTCCGGGCGAGTCGCGTGGCCCACGCCCCGCTCGGATGGGCGGTGGCGCCCAGGACGTGCACGCGCCGAGAACCGACCTCCAGGACGAAGAACACGTACAGGCGCTTCAGCCAGACCGTGTCGACGTGGAAGAAGTCGCAGGACAGCAGTCCCTCCGCCTGGCCGCACAGGAACTGACGTCACGTCGGATCACCTCTGCCTCGCCGTGGAACGGGTCCGAGACCTGCTGCTCGCAGGATCCGGCGGACCGTGGAGGCACCGACCCGATACCCCAGGCGGCGCAGCTCGTCCTGGACGCGCGTGGACCCCCAGGCCGGGTTCTCCCGGGCCAGGCGCAGGATCAACGCGGCCAGGTCGTCGGATATCGGAGGCCGACCCGTCCGCGCCGGCTTCTGCCGCCACTTCCACCGGACGAGACGCCGGTGCCAGGCCAAGAGGGTGCCTGGGGTCACCAAACGGTGGCGGCGCAGCTGCGTTGACAGGTGCTGGGCGAGTGCGGCCAGGACAGCCCGCTCGGGCCAGGTCAACCGCGGACGTTTACCGAGCTGCCGCAACAGCACCTGATTCTCGTGCCGCAGCGCCAACAGCTCCACGTCCCTCGA
>NZ_JAYMZR010000221.1:0-886 GCF_035828615.1 Streptomyces sp. H27-D2
CACCGAGGCCCGCACTGTCTGGGAGTCCATCACGATCGCGGTGGGGTCCTCACGCCGCTTACGCATCTCGCGGACCTGGCAGCGCAGCAGCTCGTGGATGGTCTCGGTGGTGCCGTCGTCGCGCCACGTGCCGAAGTAGTAGTACACCGCGCTCTTCGGCGGCAGGTCATGGGGCAGATAGCGCCACTGGCAGCCGGTACGTGATGGTCTGCAGGGGAGTGTCAGTTGGGCATCGTCATTTAGGTGTCAGTGGCGCAAGCCCGGTGACCTGGCGGTTGGCGCTGACGCGTGGTGCTCATCTGCTACTGACATGACTGACGAAGGGGCATGTCGTTCTTGTGCAGACTGCTATAGCGGGTGCTGGGTTTGCGCTGGTCAGAGGCGTCACATGCCCGGAGTGTTGGAGTGCGGCCAGAGCGCCGCGACGCGTTCCTCCATGGAGGAGATGAGGATCCGCTCCGGGCGGCCTGCGACGAGGTAGAAGAGTGATTCCGGGACGTAGCCGGGGCGGCGGAACCAGTTGCGAACCTGTTCGCCGCGTCCCTGGTCATCCGCGATCTCACCGAGGACTTGTTCGGTGTCTTGGTAGATGTGGGCACCGCGCAGCCGCCCGGCCGATCTGCTGATCATGAATTCCTGCAGCGGGGCCAGCCCGCCACCCGGGCCGGGGGTCCGCCCCCAACTGCCGAGTGATGGTGTGGACATGAGGATGTCGTTGACGGTGTTGGTGGTCTGGGTGTGATGCCACACCTCCAACAGTGAAGCTCCGCCATCTTGATTCTGGCTGGTCAGGGCCTCTGGTGTGATGGCGGGTGAGGCTGCTCGGGCTGGTGGTGGGGCAGTGTCCAGCATGTAGATCGTTGGGCAGGGCGGTTCGCCTGTTCCG
>NZ_JAYMZR010000222.1:0-885 GCF_035828615.1 Streptomyces sp. H27-D2
TTCTCGGCGCGGCAGGCGCTCGCCCGCGCCGAGAACGAGCACGAGGTGCGCCGCACGCACCGGCACGAGGCGGAGCGCCGCACCGCCGCCCGCACCTCCCGCCGTGAGGTGTTCGACCGCGAACTGGCCGAACTGGAGACGGAGTTGACCGAGGCGCGGGGCGGCTCGGCGAGCGTCGCCGAGCGGTCCGTGCTGCTGGAGCGCCGCACCGCCGCGCTCGCCCGCGCCGCCGAAGCCGTACGAACGGTGGCCGTCCCCGAGCAGCGGCTCAAGGAGGCCGACGACCGGCTGACCGAGGCCGCCTACCGGGCCGGCTTCGACACCCCGCAGGCCGCCGCGCACGCGCTGCTCGACGACGCCGAGCAGCGCGACCTCCAGCAGCGGCTGGAGCGCCGGCAGGCGGAGCGGACGGCGGTCGCGGCTGAACTGGCCGAGCCGCAGGCCCGGAACGCCGCCGCCCTGCCGGCCGCGGACCCCGCCGCCGCCCGCGAGGCGGTCGAGCGCGCCACCCGCCGGCTGCGCGAGGCCTCCGCGGCCGACACCGCCGCCCGTACCCGCTGCGCCGAACTGGACCGGCTCTCCGAGCAGGCGGCCGGCGACGTCCGGCGGCTGGGGCCGCTGCGCGAGGAGTACGACCGGGTGGCCCGGCTGTCCGGGCTCGCCGCGGGCACCTCCGCCGACAACGAGCGGAAGATGCGGCTGGAGTCCTATGTGCTCGCGGCCCGGCTCGAACAGGTCGCCGCCGCCGCGAGCGCCCGGCTGCAGCGGATGTCGTCGGGCCGCTACACCCTGGTCCACTCCGACGAGCGGACCGGCGGCCGGGGCCGTTCGGGCCTCGGCCTGCACGTCATCGACACCTTGACCGGCAGCGAGCGCGACTCGGCG
>NZ_JAYMZR010000223.1:0-879 GCF_035828615.1 Streptomyces sp. H27-D2
GGAACCGGAACAGCCGGGCGGCGTCGGCGCTCAGCGCGTGGTACGACCAGGAGAACACCGCCCGCACCTGGGTGGCCGGGTCCCCGCAGTCCAGCGCGTCCAGCCGGCGGCCGGCCTCCCGCAGCTCATCGGCGAGGGCGGCGAGCGGAAGGCGGGGCCGGTCGGCGGCGCGGGCGGCCACGATCGCCAGCGCCAGCGGCAACCCCGCACACCGGACGACGAGCTCCCGTACGGCGGCGGGCTCGGCCGCCACCCGCCGGGCGCCGAGGCGGCTGGTCAGCAGAGCGCGTGCCTCGGCGGGGGCGAGCAGGTCGACGGTCAGCAGCCGGGCGCCTTCCGCCGCGACCAGGCTGGTGAGCCGGTTCCGGCTGGTCACCAGCGCCAGACAGCCCGGCGCGCCGGGCAGCAGCGGGCGGACCTGCTCGGCGTCGCGGGCGTTGTCCAGCACCATCAGCACCCGCCTGCCTGCCAGCAGACTGCGGTACAGGCCGACCTGCGCCTCCAGGCCGGCCGGGATACGGGCCGGCGGCACCCCGAAGGCGTCCAGGAACCCGCGTACCGCCTGCGCCGGGCTCACCACCGAACCGCCGGGGTCGAACCCGCGCAGATTCACATAGAGCTGCCCGTCGGGAAACGCCTCCCGTGACCGCCGCGCCCAGTGGACGGCCAAGGCGGTCTTGCCCACCCCCGCGGTGCCCGACACCGCCGAAATGACCATCGCGGCCGGCCCGGGCGGGTTGTCGGCGTCCGCGGCGGGCAGCAGCTCGTCGAGCTGGGCGAGTTCTTGGCCGCGGCCGACGAAGGCCGTGACGGACAACGGCAGTTGGGCCGGAGCGGCGCTCGTCCCCGCCGGTGCCCGGGGCGGGGTGGGCGGGGGAG
>NZ_JAYMZR010000224.1:0-869 GCF_035828615.1 Streptomyces sp. H27-D2
GATCCGGAGACCGGCCGATGAGCAGCGCCCGCGACGCAGGCACGCGCGCCCCCGACGCCGGCATGAGCGCCCGTGAGCGAATCCTGGGCCGGGTCAGGGCTGCCCTGGCCGATGTCCCGTATGACGAGACGCCGCAGGACGTCCCCGTCGTACGGGACTACTTCGAGACCCACCCGACGCAGGGCGGCCCCGGCCCGGACCGGCCGGAGGCGACGGTCGACCTGCTGGCCGAAAACCTCGCGGACTACCGCGCGGTCGTGCACCGCAGCACCGCCGCCGAACTGCCCGCCGTCATCGCGAGGCTGCTCGCGGACCGGGGATCGCGTACCGTCGCCGTCCCACTGGGCCTGCCGGCCGACTGGCTGACGGCGAGCGATGCCGAACAGCTCGCCGACTCAACGGACTTGACCGCCGCCCGACTCGATGAGATCGACAGCGTGGTCACCGGCTGCGCACTCGCCATCGCCGAGACCGGCACCCTCGTCCTGGACGCGGGCCCAGGTCAGGGCCGCCGCATCCTGACCCTGATCCCGGACCACCACATCTGCGTGGTCCGCACCACCGACCAGGTGGTCGCCTCAGTCCCCCAGGCCCTGCCCCGCCTCGACCCGATACGCCCGCAAACCTGGATCTCCGGCCCCTCCGCCACCAGCGACATCGAACTCGACCGCGTCGAGGGCGTGCATGGGCCGCGGGCGCTGGAAGTGATCCTGGTCGGGGGCTGATCCGCGCCGACGGGTCACTTCACGGGGACAGCGGCGCGGACCCGGGCTGGGAGATCGCCTACGAGATTGCCGTCCAGCGACCCGAGAGGTAGCGCCCCGGCACCACGCAGCAACGTGTGGAGGATTCGACACCTTCATGTAGAC
>NZ_JAYMZR010000225.1:0-863 GCF_035828615.1 Streptomyces sp. H27-D2
GTTGGGTGCGGAGCGTCTGAGTGCTGGTCTGGCTGCTCGGTGGAGGGCTGGGGCGCGGGTGTGGAACACCTACGGCCCCACCGAGGCCACGGTGATCACCACAGCCACCCTGCTGGATGAGGGCATCAGCCCGCAGGACGCGCCGCCCGCCATCGGCCGCCCGATCGGCAACGCCCAGGTGTTCGTGCTCGATGGCTTCTTGCGCCCGGTGCCGCCAGGTGTGACGGGTGAGCTGTACGTGGCCGGTCTTGGTCTCGCCCGCGGCTACGTAGAGCGTCCGGATCTGACGGCCGAACGTTTCGTGGCTTGCCCGTTCATGCCTGGCGCACGGATGTATCGCTCGGGTGATCTGGCGCGGTGGACGGGCGAGGGGGTGTTGGAGTTCGCCGGCCGCGCGGACGACCAGGTGAAGATCCGTGGGTTCCGGGTCGAGCCGGGTGAGGTGGAGTCGGTCCTCGCCTCGCACCCGGACGTCGGCCAGGCCGCAGTCGTGGTCCGTGAGGAGCGGCCCGGCGAGAAGCGTCTGGTTGGCTATGTCGTTCCCACGACCGACGGTGAGTTCGACAGCACGGTGTTGAGTGGCTTTGCCGCCCGTCACCTGCCGGAGTACATGGTTCCCGCCGCGGTGGTGGTGCTGGAGGCATTGCCGCTCACGGTGAACGGCAAGCTGGATCGAGCCGCTTTACCCGCACCTGACCGCGCGCTCAGCACCGGCCGTGCTGCTGCGACACCGACGGAGGCGTTGTTGTGTGGGTTGTTTGGTGAGGTGTTGGGTCTGGAGCGGGTGGGGGTCGAGGACGGCTTCTTTGCGCTGGGTGGGGACTCGATCATGTCGATGTTGTTGGTGTCGAATGCGCGGCGGG
>NZ_JAYMZR010000226.1:0-842 GCF_035828615.1 Streptomyces sp. H27-D2
AGTGTGGTGACCAGGATGATAAGAGCCGTATGACGGGAGACTGTCACGTACGGATCTGTGGGAGCCGGAGGGTGAAATCCCCTCCGGCCACCCGACTTCGCCCAGGAATATCGATGACCGACAAGTGCGAATTCATCGACGGCGAGAAGGACCACTACCCCATCTACAAGATGTGCACCTGGATAGGAATCTCGGCATCTGGATTTTACGACTGGCGATCCCGGGAAACATCGCCACGGCCGAGCGCCGGCTGATGCGGGAGGCGGGTTCGGATGGGCTGCGACGAGGTGCTCGGGTTGCTGCGGGAGCGGGAGGCGGCCTGCCGGGGCGAGGCAGTGCGGTTGCGCGGGGAGGCGACACGGATCGCGGAGCTCCTGCTGGTGTGCGAGGAGGAGTTGGCGCGGGTGGCGACGGTGCTGGCGGTAGTCGGCGGACCGCCGGCGCTGCACGCCCCGGCCCTTCCGGTCGTCGCCGGACCTGCCGCGGTCCCGGCTCCGCGGGCCGGGGTGCCCGGTCCCGGACGCGGTGAGACCCGGGAGGCGGCGGCGGAGTTCACCGAGCGGGTGCTCGAAGTGCTTGCCGGAGCGCGCGGTCCGGTGCGGTGCGGGCAGATGGCGGGGTGGCTCGGCCTGGAATCCAGTGCCCGAAACGTCGAGCGGGTGCGGCACCACCTCAAACGCGCGGTGAAGGACGGTCGGGCCGTCGCGACGCCCGGTGGCCTGTTCGCGCCGCTCAAAGCGAGGGCGGCAACGACCTCGCGCGGGTGAACTGCCGTAACGGTAAAGGGCCTTCTCCGTGTTGGTCGGGTTGTAGCGCCTGACCAGCAAGGAAGAAGACCCGGT
>NZ_JAYMZR010000227.1:0-818 GCF_035828615.1 Streptomyces sp. H27-D2
CCGCGAGCGTGCACGACAACGCCATCGGCATCGCGCTGCTGGACAAGGTCGCCGCCGCCGCGCCCACCGTGACCAAGGCCTGGGTGGACGCCGGGTTCAAGAACGCCGTCGTCGAGCACGGCGCCCGCCTCGGCGTCGACGTCGAGATCGTCCAACGCGCCCCCGGCACACGAGGGTTCACACCGGAGCCGAAGCGGTGGGTGGTCGAGCAGACCTGGGGCACCCTCATGCTCCACCGCCGGCTCGCACGGGACTACGAGACGAAGCCGGCCAGCTCGGTCGCGATGATCCACTGGTCCATGACCGACGTCATGCTCCACCGCCTCACCCGCACCTCCACCCCGACCTGGCGCGCCCCGCCCGCCCGGCGACCGGCAGCCCCGACCGGCGGGAGCACCGATGAGGGAACTCCTGGACAAGATCGAGACCAGACAGCGGCTGATACGCGAGACCACCGAACGGCTGCGTGAACAGATCGCCCAGCTCGGCGAGCAGCTCACCGCCGCCGAGCGGACCCTGGACCGGCTGGAGATCACCCGCACGACCGTGCTGGAGCTGGCCGCCGAGGACGGTCTCCCGCCACCCGACCCTCTCCCGCCCGGCTACCACGAGATCCTCACCGCCATCGAACAGGCCCACGAAGGGCTCCGCGCCAAGGACATCTGCCAGACCCTGGGCACCGGCACGGAACCGCGGCACACCGAAAGCACCCGCGCGAAACTGAAACGCCTGGTCAGCCGCGGCCTGCTCCTCGAACCCGAACCCGGCCTGTTCACCCTGCCCCGACCGACTCCCTCCACGCCACGCACCGACTCAAC
>NZ_JAYMZR010000228.1:0-795 GCF_035828615.1 Streptomyces sp. H27-D2
TGCCAGCGCAGGAGGTCGTGAACGGTCTGGTCGGTGCCGTCGTCACGCCAGGCGGCGAAGTAGTAGAACGTCGCACTCTTCGGCGGCAGATCGTGCGGCAGGTACTCCCACTGACAGCCGGTGCGGTTCTGGTAGAGGATCGTGTTGACGATCTCCCGCATCGCGTATTTGCCCTGATGGCCGGTGGCCGAGGGGTGCTCGGCCTTCCAGGCACTGATCACGGGCTCGATCAACTTCCACTGCTCGTCGGTGAGATCACTCGGGTACGGCTTGCGACCACTCACCTTGACTCTGTCGGGGATCTTGGAGTTTCGCGGTGCGGCAGCATGATCAGCGGGCATGCTCGGGGCTGTTACGAGTACCGAGATCCCCTGAAGTCGTCGAGGTGTCCGTTGTCGCTCCGTCCCCGTTCCGGTGAGCAGATCCCGACTCTGACCGCGCAGATCGCGCGGGCGAGCAACCCGGACGGCACGACGGCGATATGGGTGCGAGACCGGCTGGACGGACTGTGGTGTGACGAGGACTTCGCCGACTGGTACCCGCGCGACGGGCGCCCGGGCCTCTCGCCCGCCCAGCTGGCCACTGTCTGTGTGCTGCAGTTCCTGCTCGGCCTGTCGGACCGGCAGGCCGCCGAGGCGGTCCGCTGCCGCATCGACTTCAAGTACGCCATGGTGCGCCACGAGGCGCCACTACCCCGAGCGGGGGTGAAAGGACCCCGCCGCTGGCCTGTCGCAGCAGGCCAGTGCAGCTGAGGGCAGCCTGATCGCGGAGACGCGCGGGAGGGCGGCAAGCAGC
>NZ_JAYMZR010000229.1:0-787 GCF_035828615.1 Streptomyces sp. H27-D2
AGGTTGCGGAAGGCCGTGTTCACCGAGTCGGTGAGGTCCTTCCAGGTCCCCGCCGCGCCCGGCACCTGCGCCTGACCGCCCAGTTCGCCCTCGACGCCGATCTCCCGCGCGACGCGCGTCACCTCGGCGCCGAACGACGACAGCTGGTCCACCATCGTGTTGACGGTGTTCTTCAGCTCCTGCATCTCGCCGGAGACGTCCACGGTGACCTTCTGGGACAGATCGCCGTTGGCCACCGCCGTCGTCACCTGCGCGATGTCCCGCACCTGCGCGGTGAGGTTGCGGAACGCGGTGTTCACCGAGTCCGTGAGGTCCTTCCAGGTCCCCGCCGCGCCCGGCACCTGCGCCTGACCGCCCAGCAGTCCCTCGGCCCCGACCTCGCTCGCCACCCGCGTCACTTCGTCGCCGAAGGTGCGCAGCGTCTCGGTCATGGTGTTGATCGTGTCGGCGAGCTGCGCGACCTCGCCGCGCGCGCTGACCGTGACCTTCTGCGACAGATCGCCGTTGGCGACCGCCGTGGTGACCGTCGCGATCCCCCGGACCTGCGCCGTGAGGTTGCCCGCCATCAGGTTGACCGAGTCGGTGAGGTCCTTCCAGACCCCCGCGACGCCCGGCACCTGCGCCTGGCCGCCGAGCTCGCCCTCGGTGCCGACCTCCCGTGCGACGCGCGTCACCTCGGAGGCGAACGACGAGAGCTGATCCACCATCGTGTTCACGGTGTTCTTCAGTTCGAGCATCTCGCCGGCCACATGAACCGTGACCTTCCGTGACAGATCGCCCTTCGCCA
>NZ_JAYMZR010000230.1:0-762 GCF_035828615.1 Streptomyces sp. H27-D2
TGACCGCCATGCAGGACATACTGCTGATGGCCCTGTTCGCGTTCCTCGGCGCCGCCGGGGCCGGACTGCTCGGCGTCCTGGTGCTGCGCTCACTGCGCTCGCGTTCCGTCGCCGTCTCGCTCACCGTGGTCGCGGCGGTCGCGGTGACCGCGATGCTCGCCGGGACGCTCGCCGTGGCCTGGGCGATGTTCCTGTCGCCGCACGACCTGACCGTGGTGACCACGGTCTGCGCGATGGCCGCGGTGGTGTCCCTCGCGACCGCGCTGCTGCTCGGCCGCTGGGTGGTGGCGAGCAGCAACGCGCTGACGGTCGCCGCCCGTTCCTTCGGCGACGGCGGCAGTTTCGCCGCGCCCGCCGGCCGGGCGACCGCCGAACTGTCCGAACTGAGCAGTGAGTTGGTCGCCACCAGCGCGAAGCTCGCCGAGTCCCGCGAGCGCGAGCGGGCCCTCGACGCGTCCCGCCGGGAGCTGGTCGCCTGGATCTCGCACGACCTGCGCACCCCGCTCGCCGGTCTGCGCGCCATGTCCGAGGCCCTGGAGGACGGCATGGCCGAGGACCCGCGGCGCTACCACCGGCAGATCCGCACCGAGGTGGACCGGCTCAACGACATGGTCGGCGACCTCTTCGAACTGTCCCGCATCCACGCCGGCGCGCTCGCCCTGGCGCCCACCCGGATGTCGGTCTACGACCTGGTCGGCGACGCGCTCGCGGGCGTCGACCCGCTCGCCAGGGAGCACGGCGTGCTGCTGGACGGCGCCCAGG
>NZ_JAYMZR010000231.1:0-750 GCF_035828615.1 Streptomyces sp. H27-D2
CGGGCGGGAGTTGCTGCGGCGGATGGTGCAGGACCAGCTCGACGCGCGGGCCGTGGCCGAGGTCCGACTGGAGTCGGTGACCGGCGCGGACGGCGTGGAGCGCCGCCGGGCCGAGCGCGGCCACCGCCGCCTGCTCACCACCACCCTGGGCCGGGTCGAGGTGGTCTGCATCGCCTACCGCGCCCCCGGCGCGGGGAACCTCCACCCCGCCGACGCGGTCCTGGCCCTGCCCCCGCAGCTCTACTCCGGCCCGCTGCAGCGCGAGGTCGTGCACCAAGGCGCGTCCGGGTCGCTGCGCGCCACCGGGCAGACCCTGGAACGCACCACCGGCCAACGCCTGGGCAGCCGCCAGCTGATGGAGGTATACGAACGGGCCGCCGCCGACATCCCCGCCTTCTACCAGGCCGTCCGTCAGAACCCTCCCCGCCGACCGGAACCGGCAGCCTACTGGTCCTGACCTGCGATGCGACCGGCGTGAACATGATCCCCAGCGATCTGCGCGAACCGGTCCGCTCCACCGCCGCCGCCCAGGCCGGCCCCCAGCCGCCCTCGGCCCAGCTCAGCTCCCGCGAACGCGGCGGCAAGCGGCGCATGGCCACCGTCACCGCCGTCTACGACGCCGCCCCCGCACCCCGCACCCCCGCCGGCATCCTCCCCGCCACCGCCGGGGAACGTCTCGCCCGCCAGCCAGGCCCACATGCCACCGGCCGCGAGGTCCATGCCTCGCTCCAGCACTCCACCGCCGAGATG
>NZ_JAYMZR010000232.1:0-734 GCF_035828615.1 Streptomyces sp. H27-D2
GGAGGTGCAGGCCCTGCTCGATGGCTGGGCGGCGATGCTGGCCGGATTCGCGGCTCACGCCTCCCGCCCCGGCAGCGGGGGGCACACGCCTTCCGACTTCCCCCTTGTGGAGCTGGAGCAGCCGCAGATCGAGGAACTGGAGGCAGCGGCACCGCAGTTGGTGGAGGTGCTGCCAGTCTCGCCATTGCAGGAGGGCCTGCTCTTCCACGCCCTGTTCGACGAACAGGCCGAGGACATCTACGTGGAGCAGATGATTCTCGATCTTCGGGGCCGGGTGGATTCGGGGGTGTTGCGGGCGTCCTGGCAAGCGTTGCTGGATCGGCATGGAAGTTTGCGGGTCGGCTTCCGGCAGTTGGCCGGGATGGAGCAGCCTGTGCAGACGATCGTGGGGCAGGTGGTCTTGCCCTGGCGGGAGGAGGATCTGTCGGGGCTGGACGGGGAAGCGGCGTGGGCGGAGTCGGAGCGGATCGGGGTCGAGGAGCGTGCTCAGCGCTTTGATCTGGCGCGGCCGCCGCTGGTGCGGGTTTTGCTGGTGAAGGTGGGTCGGGACCGGTATCGGATGATGGTGACGCTGCATCATCTGCTGTTGGATGGTTGGTCGTTGCCGATTTTGATGCGTGAGTTGTGGGCCTGCTATGCGGCGGGCGGCAGTGCGGGTGGTCTGCCCGTGGTGGCTCCGTATCGCGATTACCTGGCCTGGTTGTCCCGTCAGGACAAGCAAGCCGCCCGCGAGG
>NZ_JAYMZR010000233.1:0-730 GCF_035828615.1 Streptomyces sp. H27-D2
CCACGCTCGCGCCGGTCCACACCCCTCTGCTCGGGCTGGCCCCCAGGTCGCTGTCGCTGCTCACCGACCCGTCCGCCTTCCTCACCGAAGCCGGACTGGACTTCGCCGCCGCCCCCGCCGGCGCCCTCGACCTGCTGGCGCTCAGCCCCGGCGGTCCGAACGCCGCGAGCGGGCTGCTGCTGATCGGCGTCGTGCTGGCCGCGCTCGCCGCCCTGCTGCGCGGCGAGCGGCAGCTCGCGATCCGCGCGGCCTGGGTCGTGGCCGTCGTCGCACTGCTCTTCGCGGTGCTCACCAACCGTTCCGGCTGGGCGGGGCCGGCGACCCTCGTCTACGGCATCGCGCTGCTCGCGGCGGCGGTGCTCGGCGCCCAGGGCGCCCGCCACCGGGTCGCGGCGCTGAGCTTCGGCTGGCGGCAGCCGGTCGCCGTGCTGATCGCCCTCGCGGCCGGAGCGGCCCCGCTGATCGCCGCCGTCGGCTGGATGGCGCGCGGCGCGGACGGACCCGTGGAGCGGCGCGACGCGGTGCAGGTCCCCGCGTTCGTCGCGGAGGAAAGCGGCACCCGCGACCAGCCGCGCACCCTGGTGCTCGGTGGCGACGCCGCTGACGTCTCGTACGCCCTGGTCCGTGGCTCCGGCATCCGGCTCGGCGACGCCGACCTGACGTCCGAGTCCGCCGGCGTGCGCAAACTCGACGGCGTCGCGTCCAGTACGCGGCCCATCTCGCGCGGGGC
>NZ_JAYMZR010000234.1:0-697 GCF_035828615.1 Streptomyces sp. H27-D2
CCCCGGCCTGGCCGCCCCGGCCTGGCGCCCCGGCGGCCCGGACCCGGCAGCCCGCGCCGAGCGGCCGGGCTCCGGCAGCCCGCGCCGGTCGGGCCCGGCCGCCCGGCCCCGCCCGCCGCCGCTCGGCTACGCTCCGGCGCATGGCGCACTCTCCCCTTCAGCCGGGCCTCCGATCGGCCGTGGACGACGGCATCGCGACCGTCGTCATCAGCAATCCCGCCAAGCGCAACGCGATGTCCACGGCCATGTGGCGAGCGCTGCCGCCGCTGCTGGATGAGCTGGCCGCCGACGACTCGGTGCGGGTCCTGGTGCTGACCGGCGACGGGGACACCTTCTGCGCGGGGGCCGACATCGGCTCGCTCGGCGAGCACGGCCAGGAGCCGCAGGGGCTCGCGGTCGCGGCCGAGGACGCGCTCGCGGCCTTCCCGAAGCCGACGCTCGCGGCGGTCCGGGGCTACTGCGTGGGCGGCGGCTGCCAGCTCGCCACCGCCTGCGACCTGCGGTTCGCCGCCGAGGGCGCGGCCTTCGGGGTCACTCCGGCGAAGCTGGGGATCGTCTATCCGGCCACCTCCACCCGGCGGCTGGTCGAGCTGGTCGGCCCGTCGGCCGCCAAGTATCTGCTCTTCTCCGCCGAGTTGATCGACGCGGAGCGGGCGCTGCACACCGGGCGGGTGGACGAGACGCTGCCGGCGGACGG
>NZ_JAYMZR010000235.1:0-679 GCF_035828615.1 Streptomyces sp. H27-D2
GTCTGGCGCGGGTGCTGGAGCAGGTCGCGGCCGACCCGCAGATCCACCTCAGCGACATCAACGTACTGGAGGAGATCGAACGCTCCCAGGTAGTGGAGCAGTGGAACGACACCACCCAGCCGGTGCCAGCGGGCACCGTAGTTGACCTCATTGCTGCGCGGGCTGAGGCGGCTCCGGGTGTGGCGGCGGTGCGGTGTGGTCCGGTGGTTGTGTCGTATGGGGAGTTGGAGGGACGGGCGAATCGCTTGGCCCGCTATCTGACCGGTCTTGGTGTGGGTCGCGAGAGCAGGGTTGGGTTGTGTCTGCCGCGTGGCGTGGAGATGGTCGTCGGGCTGCTGGCCGTTTGGAAGGCCGGTGGCGCGTACGTTCCGTTGGATCCGGAGTATCCGGTGGACCGGCTGGCGTTCATGGTTGCGGACAGTGGTGCGTCGGTGGTGTTGGGTACCACGGCGACGGCAGCGCGGGAGTCGGCCGGTGCGGCGCGGGTGGTGCTGCTGGACGAGGTGGCGGAGGCCGTCGCGGCTGAGTCGGCGGAGCCGCTGGGCGTGCCGATTGTGCTTGGCCAACTCGCGTACGTGATTTATACGTCGGGGTCGACGGGTCGGCCGAAGGGTGTGGCTGTTGGCCATGGTGGGGTGGCGAATCTGGCGGAGGCGATGCGGCCGGTTCTCGGCGTGGC
>NZ_JAYMZR010000236.1:0-659 GCF_035828615.1 Streptomyces sp. H27-D2
GTCGGCCTCCGGGGCCGGAGGCCGCTCGTCCAGCGCGGGCTTGGCTTTCGCCGGTTCCGCAGGCGGCACCACCGATGGCGCGGGCTGCTGGGCCCTTTCCAGGAACCGCAGCAGTTCCACCGGGAACGGCAGTACGAGGGTGGAGTTCTTCTCGGCCGCGACTGCTACCACGGTCTGCAGTAGCCGCAGCTGGAGCGCGGCGGGCTGCTCGGACATCACCGCGGCGGCCGCCGCCAGCTTCTTGGATGCCTGCAATTCCGCGTCCGCGTTGATGACCCGGGCGCGCCGCTCCCGGTCGGCTTCAGCCTGTCGGGCCATCGAACGCTTCATCGTGTCCGGTAGCGAGACGTCCTTGATCTCCACCCGGTCGATGGTCACACCCCATTCGACTGCCGGGCTGTCCAACATCAGCTCCAGCCCCTGGTTGAGCTTCTCCCTGTTCGACAGCAGATCGTCGAGATCGCTCTTCCCGACGATCGAACGCAGTGAGGTCTGAGCCATCTGGGAGACCGCGAAGCGGTAGTCCTCGACCCGGATGATCGCGTCGGCCGCGTCGACGACCTTGAAGTAGATCACCGCGTCCACCCGGACCGTGACGTTGTCGCGGGTGATGGCGTCCTGCGCGGGAATCGGCATCGTCACGATCTGCATGTTGACCT
>NZ_JAYMZR010000237.1:0-584 GCF_035828615.1 Streptomyces sp. H27-D2
ATGAGACTTCCTTATGGCTGGTTTTTCAGACGGCATAAAGATTTGCCGTTTATATTTTGAAATATTTTTATATTATGCTCAAATTGAGTATAATAAGCAAGGTCGTCTGAAAACAGGTTTGCGATACCGTAAAACCGACCCGCTTCGTTCCGACAAACCGCTTTGGTTTATAGTGGATTAACAAAAATCAGGACAAGGCGACGAAGCCGCAGACAGTACAAATAGTACGGAACCGATTCACTTGGTGCTTCAGCACCTTAGAGAATCGTTCTCTTTGAGCTAAGGCGAGGCAACGCCGTACTGGTTTTTGTTAATCCACTATAGTTTTTTTGAATTTCGGGCAACGCTTGAATCTTCATTCCGCGCAGGCGGAAATTATCGGTGCGGTACGGCAACTTTTTTCGATATGAAAAGACCGTCATTCCTGTAAAAACAAAAAATCAAAAACAGAAAATTGAAATTCGTCATTCCCGCGCAGGCGGGAATCTAGGACGTAAAATCTATAGTGGATTAACAAAAACCAGTACAGCGTTGCCTTGAGTTAGCTCGAAGAGAACGATTCTCTAAGGTGCTGAAGCACGGTG
>NZ_JAYMZR010000238.1:0-574 GCF_035828615.1 Streptomyces sp. H27-D2
CACGTGGATCACCGGGTTCTACAACCCGCGACGAAGGCACAGTGCAGCCGGCGGCCTGCCACCCGAAGAGTTCGAACAGATCATCACCGAAGCACGCACCCGAAGCCGGCAAGAGGCCCGGGCCGCATAACGAAGGACTCTACGAAACCGGGGGATTGACAGTAGCGGCGTCCCCACTCCTCGTCGACCAGGGCGTCCAGGAGGTGCCCGGCGGTGCCGGCTACCTCCTCCAGCGCGGCACGTACCGCCTCGGTGACCAGCTCCAACCGGGTCAGGTCACGCACCGCGGCCAGGACATGGGTGGAATCGGTGCGTTGCGTGGTGCGCTCCCGCACCAGCCCGGCCTCCTTGAGACGGGCCAGTGCGAGGTCCAGGAGGCGGTCGGCCCGGTCGCCCTGGGCGAGACGGTCGCGGAAGTCGGCCAGCACACTGTGGTGGAAGCCGGGATCGTCCAGCTCCATGGCGTGAAGTCGGCCCGGAGCGCGGTCCCGACCTTTCGGCCGGTCCGTTTCTCCGGACCGCTTCCCGCACCCGCCGTGCGCCTCTCAACGCAACGGGCGCTCCACAAGTCCCT
>NZ_JAYMZR010000239.1:0-543 GCF_035828615.1 Streptomyces sp. H27-D2
GCTGCTCCAGCTCCACAAGGGGGAAGTCGGAAGGCGTGTGCCCCCCGCTGCCGGGGCGGGAGGCGTGAGCCGCGAATCCGGCCAGCATCGCCGCCCAGCCATCGAGCAGGGCCTGCACCTCCGCCTCGTCCAGAATCCGCTCCGGCCAGGCCAGGCTCAGCGTCAGCTCCGGCCCCCCGGGCACGTCGTGGACCATACCCAGAACCTCCAGGGCATGCATCACCGGCGCCCGACCATTGGCGCCCTTGCCAAAGCCGTCCTGGGTCAGCTGCCACTCCCCACCCCGGCCACTGAACCGCCCCAGGTAGTTGAAGCCGATCTGCGCGGACGGCAGACCCGCCAACACGGCACCGGTCTCGGGGTTGAGGTAGCGCAGCATGCCGTAACCGAGCCCGTCCCCCGGGACCGCCCGCAGCTGCTCCTTGACCCGCTTCACCACCCGCCCCGCAGCCGCACCCCCCGCCCGCACCTCGCCGATGTCGGCCGGTCCGGCATCGAGGCGGACCGGATGCACGCTGGTGAACCAGCCCACCGTGCGGGAAA
>NZ_JAYMZR010000240.1:0-539 GCF_035828615.1 Streptomyces sp. H27-D2
GCCCGGCCCGCGCCTGGGTATGCGCCCTCCGGCAGCGCGTACTGGTTGAGGCCGCGCAGCGGTAGCACCGCCTCGGGCGTGAGGAGCGAGGGGCCGTACGGGGTCGAGGCGAGCGTGAGGTGCGGGGGCGACGGGGAACGCCGGGGTAAGCGCGGGCATCAGCCGGGGGAACTCTTGGCGCGCCCCTGCCAATCGCGCGGCCGGGCCCGGATACTCACTGGCGTCACCCCCGCGCGTCCCCCCGCCTGCTGAACCCCCCTTGCCCCCTTTGCCCCCTTTGCCCCCCTTGAACCCCTTGAACCCCCGCCTGTTGAACCCGGAGGCATCATGACCCTTCGCACCCGCCGCGCAGCCGTCGTGTCCATCGGCGCGGCCCTGACCGGCGGCCTCGCGACCCCGGTCTTCGCGCAGCCGAAGCAGCGGCAGCGGGGCCCGGCCCCGCTGCGCCGGGCGCACGCGCACAACGACTTCGTGCACCCGCGCCCGCTGCTGGACGCGCTGTCGCACGGCTTCGCGAGCGTCGAGGCCGACATCTGGCT
>NZ_JAYMZR010000241.1:0-535 GCF_035828615.1 Streptomyces sp. H27-D2
CCTCGAAGGCTTCGTCCCGGCGGACCTTGGGCAGTCCGCCGGCGGCGGGGGCTGCCGGGAACGGCTCGCGCTCGACCCGCCGCTCGGCGAGGTTCGGGAACTCGCTGACGCCGGTGATCGGCTCGCGGCGGTGCGCGAGGTCCTCGGACCGGCTCGCCCAGGTGCTCGCCAGCCGCTCGGCGATCAGCCCCGAGCGCAGGGCCGCCGCCTGGCCGCCGGAGCGTTCGATCTCCTGGAACCAGGCCCACCCGGCCTGCGCGAGCTCGTCCGTCAGCCGCTCCACGTACCAGGAGCCGCCCGCCGGGTCGATGACCCGTGCCAGGTGGGACTCCTCGATCAGGATCGAGGAGGTGTTGCGCGCGATCCGGCGGGCGAAGGCGTCCGGCAGGCCCAGCGCGGCGTCGAAGGGCAGCACGGTGACCGCGTCGGCCCCGCCCACCCCCGCGCCCAGACAGGCCACCGTGGTGCGCAGCATGTTCACCCAGGGGTCGCGGCTGCTCATCATCACCGCCGAGGTGACCGCGTGCTGCCGCTG
>NZ_JAYMZR010000242.1:0-515 GCF_035828615.1 Streptomyces sp. H27-D2
CGACAGCACCACAGGACCGCACCGCACCGCCGCCACACCCGGAGCCGCCCCAGCCCACGCAGCAATGAGATCAACAACGCTTCCCACCGGCACCGGCTGGGTGGTGTCGTTCCACTGCTCCACTACCCGCGCGCGTTCGGTCTCCTCCAGCACATCGATGTCACCGACCCGCATCTGTGGGTCAGCCAGCACCTGTTCCAGCACCCGCACCAGACGACGGCCCATCTGTACGGCTTCATGCCGATCGAATAGGTCAGGCCGGTAGTCGAGGCGAAGCCCCAAGTCCTCAGTCGGGTTCACGCCCAGGGCCAGCGCGAAGCTGGTCGACTCCCGCAGCTCGGTGCCTGCGAGCGACAAGCCTTCGGCGGAGGGCGGCACCGCCGGGTCGCCCGGATAATTCTCGAACGCCATCAACGTATCGAAAGTCGCACCAGGACCAGCCACCCGCTGAATGCTGCTCAGGCTCAAATGCTGGTGGTCCAGCAGCGCCGACTGCTGGGCCTGCAACCCGGTCA
>NZ_JAYMZR010000243.1:0-503 GCF_035828615.1 Streptomyces sp. H27-D2
GCTGCTCCAGCTCCACAAGGGGGAAGTCGGAAGGCGTGTGCCCCCCGCTGCCGGGGCGGGAGGCGTGAGCCGCGAATCCGGCCAGCATCGCCGCCCAGCCATCGAGCAGGGCCTGCACCTCCGCCTCATCCAGAATCCGCTCCGGCCAGACCAGGCTCAGCGTCAGCTCCGGCCCCCCGGGCACGTCGTGGACCATACCCAGAACCTCCAGGGCATGCATCACCGGGAACTGTCCAGGCGCGCCCGCGCCGGGCCCGACCTCACCGGTCGGCACCCACTCCCGCATCGTCCGGGAGCCGTCCGCTGCGATGTCAGGGACGCGACCGAGGTAGTTGAAGCCGATCTGCGCGGACGGCAGACCCGCCAACACGGCACCGGTCTCGGGGTTGAGGTAGCGCAGCATGCCGTAGCCCAGCCCGTCCCCCGGGACCGCCCGCAGTTGCTCCTTGACCCGCTTCACCACCCGCCCCGCAGCCGCACCCCCCGCCCGCACCTCGCCGATG